>NZ_JBHXJG010000045.1:0-36063 GCF_042723425.1 Streptomyces sp. NPDC058375
GGCGCCCAGCGCCCCGCGGCCTCCGGGCCCGCCGCCCCCGGCCCGTCCGCCATCACGGCCACCGAGTCCGCCACGCCGCCCACCGAGGAGCCGGCGGCCACCGGGTCGTCCGCTCCGGCCGCCACGGCCGAGGGCCCGAAGACGCCCGCCGACGAGATCACCCCGGCGACGGGGACGTTCACCAAGAAGCAGAAGGAGTATCTGAAGGACCGGGTGCCGAAGGGGATGGACCCGGCGGCCGTGCTCCAGACCGGTCAGGAGACCTGCGACAAGCTGCGCTACCTCGTCAAGGCCGACCGGGACACCGCCGTCGGCGCGATCGTCACGGGCGAGATCCCGGAGGCCAAGGACGCGGTCGCCGGGCTCTGCACCCAGCACCAGGACCTGGTCGACGAGGCGGCGTACGGCTACCCGGACGGCAAGCACGCCGGGAAGAAGCTCCGGCCGGGCGTGTACCGCTCGGCCTCGCCCACCACGGACTGCTCCTGGCAGATCGCAGGGGCGGGCGGCGAGGAGCTGGCCTCCGGCGCCTCCGACACCGGAAAGTCCCGGAAGATCACCATCCCCGATTCCGCAGTTACGTTCACGTCCACAGGCTGCTACGCCTGGCTGCCCGAAGGAGCCCAGGGATGACCGCAGGTACGCAGAAACTCCCGATAGCCGTGGCGATCCCCACGAAGAACGAGGGGCTGAACATCGCGGAGGCGGTGAAATCGGTGCTCGGCCACTTCGAGGCGGTCGTCGTGGTGGACTCCCACAGCACCGACGACACCGCGAAGATCGCCGAGGAGTGCGGGGCCGAGGTGGTCACGTACACCTGGGACGGCGGCCACCCGCGCAAGAAGCAGTGGTGCCTGGAGAACGTCCGCACCGACCTGGACTGGATCCTGCTCCTCGACGGCGACGAGCGGCTCAGCCCCGGGCTGCTGGCCGAGCTGCGGGAGACCTTCCGGAACGCGGATGCGCCGAAGCCCGCCGCGTACGACATCCCGCTCGGCTACTGGTTCTCCGGGAAGCGGCTACGGCACGGATACACCATCCGCAAGCGGTCGTTGACCGACCGGACCCGCTGCCACTACCCGGAGGTCGGGGACCTGGACGCGCCGGGGATCGGGGAGGTGGAGGGCCACTACCAGCCGGTCGCGGCAACGGTGGGGACGCTGGAGAACCCCATCGAGCACCAGGACCTCGACCCGGTGACCGCCTGGTTCGAGCGGCACAACCGCTACTCGGACTGGGAGGCATGGCTGGAGCACCACCCCCGGGTGAAGGAGCAGGTGCGCCAGGTCAAGTCACGTCAGGGGCAGTTGTTCCACAAGGCGCCGTTCAAGCCGGTGGTGTCCTTCGCCTATATGTACCTCTACAAGCGGGGCTTCCTGGACGGCCGGGCGGGCCTGGACTTCGCGCTGGCGATGAGCTTCTACCGCTGGCAGATAGCCCTCAAGTCCCGCGAGAAACCAATACGTTGACGAGTCCGGCGCTCACCCTCGCCTCCGGCGGACCACGTCCTCGTAGGTCCGCCGGAGGGTGGCGGTGACGGCCTCGATGGTGAACTGCTCGTTGACCAGCTCCCAGGCGGCCTTGCCGGCCCGTTCGGCGGCCTCCGGCTCCAGCAGCTCCAGGATCGCGTCGGCGACCTTGCGGGCGTTGGCCGCGTCCTCGCCGACCCGGCTGTCGACGACCCGGCCCGAGCCGGCCTCCGCCACATCGGGGGCCTGCCCGCAGGTGCGGGTGATGACGACCGGCGTGCCGACCGACATCGCCTCCAGCACCGAGACCGGGAACGGCTCCTCGATCGCGGGCAGTACGTACACATCGGCCTCACGGTCGGCGGCCAGCACCTCGTCGTGCTCCAACGGGCCGACGTGGTGCAGGGATTCGGCCACCCCCAGCTGCCGGGCGAGGCCGAGGGTGCCGGCCAGCGCGCCGGTGTCGGGACCGGCCAGCACGAAGCGGGCGTCCGGGTGGCGGGCGAGGACGTGCGGCATCGCGGCGACGAAGTCCTCGGGCCGCTTGCGCTCCTGGATCCGGGCCAGATACAGCACGGTGGGCGGGCGGCCGGGCTCGCGGGCGGGCTTGCGCTCCTGCGGGCGGACCCCGTTGACCAGCCGTACGGTGCGGGTGAGCGGGACGGGGGCGGCGACGGCGTTCACGTCGAGCCGCTCCATCTCGGTCAGATGCAGGACGGCGTCCGCCTCGCGCAGCACCTTGCGGACCCCGAGGAGGTCGGTGAGCTGGGCGACCTTCTTCTCGGTGGGGTCGATCATGCCGTGGGTCTGGACGACCAGGGGCGTACGGGTCGCGAGCGCGAGCAGCGCCGCGGGCAGGGTCACCAGGTCCCGCATCAGATGGACGTGGACGAGGTCGGCGCCGCGCATCATGCGGCGGGCGGTGTTCAGCAGCTTGGCGGAGGTGATGCCGCTGACCTCGAACATCGGGAGGAGGTGCCGGGCCTGGAAGAGGTGGACCGGAACTCCCTCCACATGACTGGGCAGTTCACCGCCGGGGAAGCCGTCGCCGAGGGCCATGACCCGTGCGTCGTCGCCGTGCGCCCGCAGGACCTTGGAGAGGTTGAACGCCACCCGGGTCGGACCGCCGAAGGCATGGTCCGGGGTGTGGAGCGTGACAACGTGCAGGATTTTCACCAGAGTTCCCCTCGACCATGGCCATGTATTCACAGCCTAGTCATCGGCCCCCCTCAAGTGGGCTGATTCGTTAGAGTGTTCAGCGGTTCACTGATCCCCGGGGGGGCGCATGACGTCGGTGCACACATCGGCGCACACGCCGACCCGGGGGCCCGCGTCCGACGTGCCCGAGCGGCCGATCGTCTGGTCGATGCTGTCGCGGGCCGTGTCCGTGCCGCTCATCCTGGGCCTGGTCTGCTTCCTGCCCGCGGTGATCGCCGCCCAGCCCGGCACCGGGGTGCGGGACACGGCGTACTGGCTCCAGTTGGTGCTGACCTGCTATGCGGGTGCCCGGCTGGCGACCATGATCCTCTCCACCCGGCGACGGCTGCTCCAGGGCGTCTTCTGGATGTTCGTGTACATCGCGATGGGCGTCGCGCCGTTCGCCCAGGTGGTGATCGGGCAGACGCCGACGCCGATGGTGGGGCCGCGTCAGGACCTCGTCACGGCCATCGCGATGGTCCTGGTGGGGTGTGCCGCCTACGACCTGGGGGCGCTGCTGGCCTCGCGGCGTCCGCTGCGCCGCCGTACGCCCTCCGCTCGGGCCTCGGGCGGAGGGCCCGCCGTCGCTCATCCGGTGCGGCTGCGGCTGCTGGTGCTGCTGGCGTTCGCGGCGAGCGCGTTCTACGTGCTGAAGCTGGGCGGGCCCGCGGTCTTCTTCTCCAGCCGTCAGGAGATCAACGAGACGGTCGCGGCGAGCGGGGTCGTCACGGAAGGGTCGAATGTCGGCTCGGCGTTCATCAAGGGCTTCGGCCAGGTCCCGGCGCTGCTGGCGCTGCTCTTCTACACCCGCCGGCTCGCGACCTCCTACCGGGCCCGGCGCAGACCGTCGACGGTGCTGGTGTGGGTGGCGCTGGCAGGGCTGAACCTTCTGGTGAACAACCCGATCTCCAATGCCCGTTACTGGTTCCTGACGGTGGTCGTGGCGTTCGTGTTCGCCGCGTTCCCGAGCAGTGCGGCGGTCTACCGGACGGTGCTGACGACGGGCGTGGTGGGGGCGCTGGTGCTGTTCCCGTACGCGGACAGGTTCCGGTACGAGGAGGGGGGTCAGCGGGCCGTGCAGTCGGCCTCGGTCTTCGATCCGCTGGTGACCAAGGACTACGACCAGATGGTGATGTTCGCCAACACCATCTCGTGGGTCGACACCCGGGGCCATACCTACGGCCGCCAACTGACGGGCTCAGCCCTGTTCTTCGTGCCGCGCGCGGTGTGGAGCGGAAAGCCGGAGGACACCGGGGTCCGGGTCGGGCAGTGGATGGGGCTGCGGATGACCAACCTCTCGGCCCCGCTGTGGACCGAGTTCTGGGTCGATCTCGGTGCGAGCGGCATGATGGGCGGCCTCGCGCTGATCGGCTACGCGTCGGCCCGCACCGACCGCCGCTACGCCCTGGCCGTCACCCGGGCGGGGCCCGGCCCCGGGAGCGTGCTGGCCATCGCCGCGCCGCTGGTCGCCGGATACACCTTCATCCTGCTGCGCGGCCCGCTCCTCCAGGCGGCGGGGAAGCTGGCGATCGCCGCGCTGTGTCTGCTGGCGATCGCCACGTTCAGGGAGCGGCGGCAAGAGCGTCGGCGCTGACACCCGCGTCGGCCGCCCCGGTACGGCGGCGCAGCCGGGCCACCCTGATCCAGGTGGCGGCGGCCTTGCAGAGCGATCCCAGGAACAGCCCCCAGGCGGCGCCCGGGACGCCCCCGACGACGTAACCGCCGGCGAGGAACGCCACGGCGGTGAGCGAGAAGACGACCTGAATGGCGAGCGTGGTGCGCGGGTCGAGCATGCGCAGGGCGAGCAGCCCGCAGGTGCCGACGGCCATCGCCGCGTACTGGCTGCCCGTCGCGGGGAGCAGATCGGCGGCCACCGGCCAGGTGTCGCCGAGGAGTTGGCGTCCGGCGGAGTCCGGCAGCAGGGCGAGTGCGGTGGCCCAGAGCGCTGCGGTCGCCGCGAGGACGGCGGCGAGGGCGGCGGTGGCCCGGATCCGGCGGCGCTCGTCGCTGATGCGGCCGAGCAGCGGGGGGCCGAAGGACGTGGCGGAGGTGTAGAGCACGTTGAGCGGCCCGAAGAGGGTGGTCGCCCCGCGCAGTGCGCCGACCAGGAGGGGGTTGCCGACCGCGCCGAGGCCGAGGACGGACAGCTGGCCGGTCGCGTTGCCCACACCGAACTCGACGGTGAAGCGCTGCCCGAGGTGGCCGCGCCGCAGCAGCGGGCGCAGTCGCAGCCGGGATCCGGCGGTGGCGCGGTGGAGCAGGGCGGCGGAGAGCAGGAGGGCGGGCAGGGCGGACAGGCCCCAGACGGCGATCAGGCGCGCCGGGGACGCCCCGTAGTCCTGTACGGCGAGCGCCCCGAGTACGCAGCTGAGCCGCAACACGTCGCCGGTCAGGGCGAGATGGGGCTGCTGGAGGGTGGCGAAGGCGTACCGTACGGCGTCCTGCCCCAGCACCACCGGCAGGACGAGGCCGAGCATCAGCAGGGCGCGGGCGGTGTCGCCGGGGACGAGGACGCAGACGGCCGCGAGCAGCGCCCCGAGCACGGCCGAGGCGAGGACGGTGAAGGCGACCGCGGAACGGCAGGCGCCCCGGGTCTCCTCCCCCGCGCCGCGCTTGAGGACCAGCGGCTGCCCGGTGTACGCGCCCGAGACGCCGAGGAGCACGGTGAAGACCAGGTAGACCGCGGAGAAGCGGGCGAAGTCGGCGAGGGTGGAGAGCCGGGCGGCGGCCACCAGCACGAGGATGTTGGTGAGCGCCGCCACGCCCTGGTCCGCGACCGAGCAGAGTACGGCGGTGCGGGCTCTCACCGGCGGGCGGCCGGCAGGGTGAAGGTGCGCAGGCCGAGGGTCTCGGTGGGATCGCCGGTGGCCTCGGGAGCGTCCGGCTCGGCGGTGGGGGTGGGCCCGCCGCCACCGCCCCGGCGGCGGGTGGGCTTCGCCCGTCGCTCCGCGCGGCGCAGCCGCCCCCGGCCCGGGTGGAGCAGGGCGCCGAGGACGGAGCCGCCGGAGGCGCCGATGATCTCGCGGATGCGCTCCAGGTCGCTGCGGTGCACCTCGCGCGGGTCACAGACGATCATGACGCCGTCCACCCGGTCGACCAGGGCGACCGCGTCCGCGTAGGACAGGACGGGCGGGGCGAGGACGATGACGACGTTGCCGCTCCGGTCGGCCTCGGCGACGATGCGGCCGACGGACGGGGAGGTCAGGGCGCGCGGGACGTTGTCGACGGTGGTCCCGGGGATCAGGGCGAAGGCCCCGGAGCCGGGCACGTCCACATGGGTGCGGCCGCCGCCCGGCCAGCTGCCGTCATCCTCCTCGGCGGCCCAGCGCGGCGGGCGCACCTCGTGGCCGGCGGAGCCCAGGTCGCGGGCGAGGGAGGGGGTGCGCAGGTCGGCCTCGACGAGCAGGACGTCCCGGCCCATCTCGGCGAAGGCGGCGGCGAGGTTGGCGGCAGCGGCGGCGGCTGCCGTGCTGTCGCCGCGCGGGGAGGTGACGAGCAGGCGGCGGCTCTCGGCGAACGACGGGTCGTAGGCGAGCCGGAAGGCGACCGCGCGGTACTCCTCGGCCAGCCGGGAGCTGCCCCGGCCGATGGCGAGCAGGCTGCCCGCGGCGGCGCGTTCCCGGGGCAGGGTGCCGAGCAGGGGGGCGCCGAGCGAGCGGACCAGCTCGCGGTCGGAGCGTACGGCGGGGTCGAAGACGAGGCGCACCCAGGAGAGCAGCAGCCCCAGCGCGAGGCCGACGACGCCGCCGAGCCCGAGGAGCAGGGGCAGCCCCGGGCCGGTGGGCGAGGCCGGGGCGACGGGGTTCTTGTTGAGGTAGCCGGGGGTGGTGTCCAGGGCCTTCAGCTCGGATATCTTCCGGCTCAGCTCGGAGATGGAGACGATGATGTTGGCGCGGGCGCTGGTGACGTCGTCGGCCGCGCCGGTGCCGGACTGCTCCTCCAGCAGGTCGCGTTTCTCCTCCAGCGGCTTGAGCTGGGCGCGGTAGCCGCCCGCCATGTTCTCGATGCTCTCCTCGGTGCGCGCCTTGCGGTGGGCCAGGTAGGCCTCGGCGAGGGCTTCGGCGCGGGCGCGGGACTGCTCGGGGGTGGCGCCGGTGTAGGAGAAGCGCAGGGTGAGGGTGTTGGGCGGGTTGGTGACCTGGAGTCCGGCGAGGAGCTTGCGGGCGGTGACGTCGTCGCCCTCCTTGAGGAGGGTGCCCGCGGCCAGGGTGCCCACGGTGTCGCTGATGGCGGTCTGGCGTTCGGAGCCGATGTTGATGCCCTTGTCGGCGGTGGATCCTACGGCGAAGGGGTCGGAGATCGCAGAGCGGACGAGCACCTCGCCGGTGGCGGTGTAGGTGTCCTCGCCGCCGAGCGCGAGGTAGCCGCCGCCGAGCAGGCCGACGACGACGCCGACGGCCAGCAGCGAGCGGTAGCGCAGGAGTTGGCGGAACTGGTCGCGCAGGAGCGCCGGCTCGTCGTGGTCGTCCGGGGCGCGGTGCTGGGGCGTCATCGGCGGGGGCTCCCTTGTGCGTCCGGCAGGACCTCGGCGAGCAGGTCGTCGAAGCGGGCGAGGCCCGCCTCGCGGCTCAGATGGCGGGCCACGTACCGCGGCCCCTCCGCGCCCAGCGCGTCGGCGGCGGCCGGGTCGGCGGCCAGTTTCCGCACCGCTTCGAGGAGTGCGGGCGGGTCCTCGGGGGCGACGAGGACGCCGGCGCCGGAGCGGCGGACCTCGTCGGCGGTGCCGCCCTCGTCGGCGACGGAGGCGATCACGGGGCGTCCCGAGGTGAAGTAGGAGGTGAGCTTGGAGGGGACGCTCATGTCGAGGACGGAGGCGCGCTGGGTGACCGCGAGGACGTCGGCGGCGGCGAGCACGTCGGTGAACTCCTCGGCCGCCGCGGGCTCCAGGAACTCCACGTTGGCCAGTCCTTCGGCGCGGGCGCGCAGGGCGTCGCGCTGGTTGCCGTCGCCCATCAGGACGACGCGGACGTCGGGGGCGCGGCGGGCGGTGTCGATGAGCACCTCCAGGCCCTGCTTGAGGCCCATGTTGCCGGAGTGCAGGAGGACCGGGACGCCAGCGGGCCAGCCGAGCCGGGCCCGGGTCGCGGCCCGGTCGGCGGTGGGGCCCTGCACATGGGTCCAGTTGGGGACGAGGCGGATGCGGCCGGGGTCGACGCCGAGGGCGGTCACGCCGGGTACGAAGCTCTCGTGGATGACGCCGACGAGGGCGGCCCCGCGCAGCGCGTACCGTTCGGCGGCCGCGGCGACGGCGGCGGCCCTGCCGCCGCCCCGGATGCCGCTCTGTGCGGCGGCGGCGCCCATCAGGTCCTGGACGACGGGGAGGTAGGGGACGCGGTGGCGTCGGGCGAGGCGCGCTCCAATGACCCCGCCTGCGAGGCTGGGCATCTGGGAGATCACGACGTCGGGGCGTCCGGGCGGCGGCGAGATCAGCCCGGTGGCGAGAATGCTGACCTCGAACACGGCACGCTTCACAGCGGTCTGACGGGGCGGCACATAGTGTCGACGTCGGTGTACGCCGACGCCGCCGCGTATCTCCACCGTCCGCCACACGCCCCGGTAGCCCTCCTCCAGCCGCCAGGAGGGGTAGTGCGGCATGCCGGTGAGCGCCCGGACGCGGGCGCCGGACGCGGCCCAGTGCTCGGCCAGTTGGGTGGCGTACGGGCCTATGCCCGTGAGCTCCGGCGCGTAGTTGGTCGAAACCACCAGAAGTCGGCGGCCCCGCATCGGACCGGGCCTTGCAGCATCGGACATCGGACGATCGCCTTCCCCCCACGACAGCCGCTGTCCCCACCGAGGAACAGCCCCCGTCGAGCTTATCCGTTCACGGCTTGCACAAGTGTTCTTCACAGTAAGGTCGTTGGCACATCACCGGATCACGTTTCACCGTGGGGGGAGAGATACGGATGGTGCAGCACAGGGTGGGTTACGCACCCGGGGTGTACGACCTGTTCCACGTCGGGCACCTCAACATCCTGCGGCACGCCCGCAGTCAGTGCGACTACCTGGTCGCGGGGGTCGTGTCGGACGAGATGGCGGCCCTGGCCAAGGGCCATACGCCGGTGATCCCGCTCCGTGAACGGCTGGAGATCGTCCGCAGCGTGCGCTTCGTGGACGCCGCGTTCGTGGAGACCGTGCCGGACAAGGTCGAGACCTGGCAGCAGGTCCGGTTCGACGTGATCTTCAAGGGCGACGACTGGCGGGGCACGGAGAAGGGGGTGAAGCTGGAGCGCGACTTCGCCGAAGTGGGCGTGGAGGTCGTCTACTTCCCGTACACCGTGCACACGTCCAGCACCCAGTTGCGCCGGGCGCTGGACGTGCTCGTCAGCCGGCCCGGAGCGCTTTCAGCTCCCTGAACCACTTGGCGAGGAAGGCCGCCAGGAACAGCGTGTGCACGACCGCCAGCACGGCGTACCCGGCGCGGAAGGCCCCGGGTGCGCCGAGCAGCAGGAACACCAGGCAGAACACCCCGTAGTCGGCGGGCAGCAGGGCCACGGCCCGCACCCGGGACACGGGAGCCGCCGACGCCGCCGCCCAGGAAGGCCCCTGAGCGCTCGCCGCCGCCTTGCCGAGGTGTTCGCGCAGCAGCCCCGCGCAGAAGGTCACCACGGCGGCCAGCTGAAAGCCCAAGGGCAGTAACAGCCAGGCTTCCGAGGGAAGTTCACCGAAGCGGTAGAAGGAGATCAGGACCGCGGAGTGGACGAGCAGCAGCTTCCCGCAGTCCACGACATGGTCCAGCCATTCCCCGTCCGGACCGCCCCGGCCGGTGAGCCGGGCGAGCTGCCCGTCGGCGGAGTCGAGGGCGAAGCCGACCGCGAGGGCCGCGTAGACGAGGACGGCGAGCGTCCAGGACGGTTCGACGAGCGCGACCGACGCCAGCGCGACGTAGGTGAACAGTGCGCTGATCAACGTCACTTGATTGGGCGTCAGTCCCGCCCGGTAGGCCCCGGCCGCGAGCACGCGCCCGGCGGGCCGGTTCACGTACCGCGAGTAGAGCGAGACGCCCTTGGCGCTTTTCTGTGCGCCGCGCAATTCGCGCAGCACCGTGCCCGTGCTTCCCATACGCCCCCCAGCGTCCGGCATTGCCCGCATCATGGCACGCGGACACCGGCCCCGTGGGGTCTTTGGATCTCCTTACCTCGGGGGTAATCGACGCCGTCGAAACCCCGGGCCAGAGTGGGTGCACCGCCCCGGACCGCCGGGGCGCCGACGGAGAGGACTCACCATGGCCGCGTACGACGAGAGCGTGTCGCGCTATTTCGCCGCCTGGAACACCACCGGTGACGAGGAGCGGGCGAAGGCGGTGGCCGCCGCGTTCACCGACGACGCCCGCTATACCGACCCGCTGGCCGACGTGCGCGGGCACGAAGGGCTCGCGGCCCTGATCGGCGGCGCGCAGGGGCAGTTCCCCGGCTTCCGGTTCACGCTCACCGGCACGCCCGACGGGCACCACGACCTGGTCCGGTTCTCCTGGGAGCTGGTCTCCTCGGCGGACGGCTCGGCGCCGGTGGCCGGGTTCGACGTGGCGCTGCTGGCCGAGGACGGTCGGATCCGTTCGGTGAGCGGGTTCCTGGACCGGGTGCCGGCGGAATGAACGCGCTTCGGTCCAGGGTCACTTGCTGTCGGTGAGCTGTTCGTCGAGTTCGTCGAAGAGCAGCTCGCCGTGGTCGACCTGGCCGGTGCGGTACGCGGAGCGGGCCACCAGGTGCGAGGCGACCGGTCCGGTGAGCATCTGGAAGAAGGCGATGAGGCCGAGGGTGGCGAGGTCCATACCGCTGCGCAGCCGCAGTGCTACCCCGGCCAGCACCAGGATCATGCCGAGGGTCTGCGGCTTGGTCGCGGCGTGGCTGCGGGAGAGGACGTCGGGGAGCCGGATCATGCCGATCACCCCGAGCAGACAGATCGCGGCGCCGATGAGGAGCAGGACGGCGCCGGCCGTGTCGACGATCTGGAGCCAGAGGTTCACCGCGGGTCCTCCTGGGTGTCGTCGGGGTGCGGGGGGCTCGGCAGGTGACGGGGCCGGTCGCGTACGGCGATGAAACGGGCGATGCCCACCGAGCCGGTGAACCCGAGGAACGCCAGCACCAGCATGATCGGGAAGTAGAAAGGATCCCGGGTGAAGGCCGACTTGGCGGCGAGGCCGGCGATGATCAGGGCGGCGCAGACGTCCAGCGAGATCGCCCGGTCCAGCATGGAGGGGCCGCGCCAGATGCGGGCCAGCAGCAGTCCCCCGGCGATGAGGATGAGGACGACGGCGCAGGTCAGCAGGGCCTGGTCGACCCGTTCGGGTGCGGTCACGGTGCGGGCCTCCCGGCGGCGAGCTGGGGCGGTGGCGGGGGTTCGGCGACCCGGGCGATCTCGTCACGGGTGCCGAAGGCCCGTACGGTCAGCTCCTCCATCCGCCACACCTTGCGGCGGGCGGCTTCGAGCTCCTCGGGCCGGTCGGCGTCCAGGACGTGCAGGAAGACGGTGGCCGTCGCCCGGCGCACCTCGATGATCGAGCCGCCGGGGACGTTGGAGACGGCGACGGCGGTGGCGGCGAGCATCAGGTCACTGCGGCAGCGCAGGGGGACGCCGATGACGGCGGCCCGGTGCGGCAGGCCGAAGAAGATCTGCCGGGCGACCTTCACGCCCGAGGTGTACATGTCGTGGAAGAGGTAGCCGGCCAGGCAGACGATGCCCCAGGGGTGGAGCCGCAGCCCGAGGTCGACCCGGGGCAGCGGGAAGGCGAGGCAGACGACGACCGAGACGACCAGGCCGGTGAGGACGTTGGCCCAGGTGAGGGTGGACCAGAGCAGCACCCAGATGACGGTGAGCCAGATGATCAGCGGCAGGTCCAGCACTCGCCGGCGGCGGCCGAACTCGAAGCTCAGGGGTGGCAGATCGGCGTTGCGGAAGGAGAAGCCCAGAACGCGTTTCACCGGCCCAGTACCTCCTGGATGTAGGGGGCGCGCTGGAGGAGTTCGGCGGCCGTGCGGTCGGTGTAGGAGGTGAGCGGGTCGGCGAAGACGGTGAAGGCGAGGCCGATCGCGATGGTGGCGGCGGTGGCCGCGACCATGGGGTGGGGCAGTCGGCTGGTGGTGGTGACGGCGCGTCCGTGCAGGGTCGCGGCGACGGCCTGGCCGGCGGGCGGGGGCGTGGTCCCGATGCCCTCGTCACCGGTGCCGGGGATGCGGTCGGGGCCCGCGTCGGTGTCGTCGTCGCTGTCGTCGCCGGACTCCAGGACCGTACCGGCGGCGGCCTGGCCGGGCGGGGCCGCGCGCCAGAAGGCGAGGTTCCAGACCTTGGCGACGACGTACAGCGTGAGCAGGCTGGTGGCCGCCGAGCCGGCGACCAGGACCCAGGCCCAGCCGCCGCCGTCGGCGACGCCGGCGCGCATCAGCCCGAGCTTGCCGATGAAGCCGGACAGCGGGGGGATCCCGGCGAGGTTCATGGCGGGGACGAAGAACAGCAGGGCGAGCATCGGGGCGGCCCGGGCGAGGCCGCCGAGCCGGGTCAGCTCCGTGGTGCCTCCCCGGCGTTCGATGAGCCCGGCGACGAGGAACAGCGTCGTCTGGACGGTGATGTGGTGGGCGACGTACACGATGGCCCCGCCGTACGCCTCGCGGGTGGCGAGGCCGATCCCGAAGACCATGTAGCCGATGTGGCTGATCAGGGTGAAGGAGAGCAGCCGCTTGAGGTCGGTCTGGGCGACCGCGCCGAGGATGCCGATGACCATCGAGGCGAGCGCGATGGCCATCAGGAGGTCGCCGATGCGGTTGCCGGGGAAGAGCAGGGTCTCGGTCCGCAGCATGCAGTAGACGCCGACCTTGGTGAGCAGTCCGGCGAAGACGGCGGTCACGGGGGCCGGGGCGGTCGGATAGGAGTCGGGGAGCCAGGCGGCGAGCGGGAAGACGGCGGCCTTGATCGCGAAGACGGTCAGCAGCAGCGCCTGGATCAGGGTCTGTACGCCGATGGGGAGCTCGGGCAGCCGGACGGCGAGCTGGGCGAAGTTCGCGGTGCCGGTGGCCGCGTACGTCATGGCGATGGCGGTGAGGAAGAGCATCGACGAGAACAGCGAGATGATCACGTAGGTGGAGCCCGCCCGCATGCGGGGCCCGGTGCCGCCGAGGGTCAGCAGGACGAAGCTGGCGACCAGCATGATCTCGAAGCCGACGTAGAGGTTGACGAGGTCGCCCGCGAGGAAGGTGCAGGAGACCCCGGCGACGAGGATCAGATAGGCGGGGTGGAAGACGGCGAGCGGGGTCTCCTTGTCCCGGTCGGTCATGCCCTGGCCGAGGGAGTAGACGAGCACGCAGAGCGTGATGGCCGAGGAGACCGTGAGCATCAGCCCGGACAGCCGGTCGGCGACCAGGGTGATGCCGAGCGGCGGGGCGAAGTCGCCGAGGTGGACGGAGAGCGGTCCCTGCCGGTCGGCGGCGACCATGAGGATCACCGAGAGCGTGAGTACGGCGGACAGCACGGCGACGCTGATGAAACGCTGGAAGCGCCCCAGCCGCGTGCCGAAGGCGAGGCTGAGACCGGTGGCGCAGAGCGGCAGCAGCACCGGTAGCGGGACGAGCGCGTTCATCCGTCGGCTCCTCGGTCACGGGGGTAGCGGTCGTCCGCCTTGGCGTCGCCGTCGCGGGCGTAGTCCTCGGGGTCCGCGCCGAGCACGTCGTTCCAGAGGTTTCCGGAGGCGTCGCGGCCCCGGGCCTGGCGGGCCCGGTCGGCGCGGAGCCGGTCGCGGAGCCGGCGGCGCTCCTCGCGGTAGCGTTCGCGCTCCTCGGCGGTGGGTTCGGCCCCGGACCGGAACTGCTCGCGCAACTGGGCGCGTTCGCCCAGGACTTCGGCGCGCAGTACGATGCGCCGGTCCTCCAGGTCGTCGTGGACCTCGTCGGTGCCGGTGATCTGGTGGCTGCGGTAGGCCATGGCCAGGAGGAACGCGGTGGTGGCCAGCGTGATGACGATGGCGGTCAGCGCGATGGCCTGGGGCAGTGGGTCGGTGACCCGGCTCAGGGACACCCCGTACAGCAGGGGTGCGGCGCCGGCCCGCCCGGTGGAGGAGAGCACCAGCAGGTTGATGCCGTTGCTGAGGATGACGGCGCCGAGCAGGATGCGGGTCAGCGGGCGGGTGAGCATGAGGATGCCGCCGACGGCGCAGAGCACGACGGCGGTGGCGATGAGCGAGGCGCTGACGATCACCGCAGGGGCCCTCCCGCCTCGGGTCCGCCTTCGGGGGTGAGGACGCCCGCCGCGCGTTCGATCTGCCGGTCGACCTTGGCGCCGAGGGCGCGCACGATGTCCAGGACGACGCCGAGGACCAGCAGGTAGACGCCGAAGTCGAAGAGGACCGAGGTGCTCAGGTGGTACTTGCCGAAGACCGGTAGGTGCCCGTAGTACGTGAAGGCGTGCAGGACGGTGCCTTCCGAGAGCCCGAGGAGGCCCACTCCGGTGGAGATGAACAGCCCGAGGCCGGTGAAGAGTCCGGGCTGCAGGGGGGCGGCCTCGGCGAGTTCGAAGCGGCCGCCCGCGAGGTAGCGGGTGATCAGCGCGACCCCGGCGACGAGTCCGGCGACGAAGCCGCCGCCGGGCAGGGACTCGGCGCAGAACAGCAGATAGACCGAGAGCACCAGGATCGGGTGGAACAGCAGCCGGGCGACCACTTCGAAGACGATCGAGCGGTGTTCGGGGGCGAGGGTGGCTCCGGCGGCCAGCCAGCTGCGTTCGGGGGCCGCGTCGTCGCCCCGCGGCAGCCGGGAGGAGTGGTGGGCCGACAGGGACCAGGCCGTACGGCCCTGCAACTCCTCCTGGGCCATGGAGCCCTCGCTGCGGCGGTGCAGGTAGATGAGGCTGGTGACGCCGATCGCGGCGGCGGCGAGGACGGCGGACTCCCCCATCGTGTCCCAGGCGCGCAGGTCGACGAGGATGGTCGCCACGACGTCCTTGAGCCCGTGGTCGGCGACTTCCTGGACCATGGCGGTGCCGGCCGGTTCGGCGGTGCGCGCGGCGGCGGCGACCCACATCCCGACGCCGACGGTGGCGGCCGCCGCGAGCGCCACGGGGATGCGGGTGGCCCGCCGCCAGGTGCTCACGGTCTCCTGGAAGTGGACGGGCATGCGGCGCAGCACCAGGACGAAGACGATCATCGCGACGGTCTCGACGCAGAACTGGGTGAGCGCCAGGTCGGGCGCTCCCTGGACGACGAAGAGCAGCGCGGTGCCGTAGCCGGTGAGGCCGGCCAGGACGACGGCCTTCATACGCCGCCGTACCGTCAGGCAGAGCAGGGCGGCGGCACAGGTCAGGGCGGCGACGGCGCCCTGGAGCGGGTTGTCCCAGAGCCGGGGGCGCACAGCCCCGTTCCAGGGGGTGTCGACCATCAGGACGGCGAGCTGTCCGCCGAGCATGACGAGCAGGGTGGTGGCCAGGTACACGGAGAGGGAGCCGCGCTGGATGAAACCGGTGACCTGGAGGGCGAGACGTTCCTGTCCGAGCAGCAGATGGCCGAAGACGCTGTCGGCGGTGGGCCAGGCGATCCGCCGGGAGAGCCGGGTGACGTGGGTGCGGCCGAGGAAGAGCACGGTGCCCGCGACCCAGGCGACGGCCGACAGCAGCAGGGCGAGACCGAATCCGTGCCACAGGGCCAGGTGGTACGGGTCCGGGTCGGCCGGGAACGTGTCGGCGTACGCGCCCAGCAGCCGGTCCGTCCAGCCGACGCCGGGGCCGAGGACCAGGCCGAGAACGGCGAGCAGGGCGGGCGGGGCGAGGAAGGTCCACCCGACCCGGTGCAGGGGGGTGTCGGGGACTCCGCGCTTGCGGGCGAACCCGCCCCACACGAACCGCAGGGTGTACGCGGTGGTCAGCGCCGAGCCCGCGACGACGACGGCCAGCGCCCACCGCTCGGCGGCCGAGCCGTGCAGCAGCGCCTCGAACGCGGCCTCCTTCGCGGCGAAGCCGAGCAGCGGTGGCAGGGCGGCCATGGAGGCGGCGGCGAGCACGGCGACCCCGGCGACGTACGGCAGGGAGCGCCCGACCCCGGAGAGTTTGCGCAGGTCACGGGTGCCGGCCGCGTGGTCGACGATGCCGGTGACGAGGAACAGGGGGGCCTTGAAGAGGGCGTGACCGAGGATCATCGCGACGGCGGCGAGCGCGGCGTTACGGTTGCCGGTCCCGGCGAGCAGGGTGAGGAAGCCGAGCTGGCTGACGGTCCCGTAGGCGAGGACGAGCTTGAGGTCGTTGAGGCGCAGCGCCCGCCAGCCGCCGAGCAGCATGGTCGCGCCGCCGAGGACGAGCACGACGGGTTTCCAGACGGGGACGTCGGCGAAGGCGGGGGCGAGCCGGGCGACCAAGTAGACCCCGGCCTTGACCATCGCGGCGGCGTGCAGATAGGCGCTGACGGGGGTGGGGGCGGCCATGGCGTTCGGCAGCCACATGGAGAACGGCCAGATCGCGGACTTCGACAGGGCCCCGCACAGCACGAGGACGACGGCGATGGACACGGCGAGCGTCGTCTCGGGCGGGTCGGCGACGATCGCGGAGATCCGGTAGGTGCCCGCGGCCTGACCGATGATCAGGAAGCCGACGAGCATGGCGAGGCCGCCGAGCGTGGTGACGACGAGGGCCTGGAGGGCGGAGCGGCGGCTGTGGCGGTGTTCGCTGCCGTGGCCGATCAGCAGGTAGGAGAAGACCGTGGTCAGCTCCCAGAACACATAGAGCGTGATCAGGTCGTCGGCGAGGACGAGGGCGAGCATCGCGCCCGCGAAGGCGAGGAGGTTCCCGGCGAAGCGGCCCAGTTGCGGGGTGTCGTCGGTGAAGTAGGAGGCGCAGTAGAGCAGGACGAGCGCCCCGACCCCGGCGGCGAGCAGCACCATCAGCTCGGCGAGCGCGTCCAGCCGCAGGTCGAGGGTGACGCCGTAGTCCGGGATCCACTCCCAGGTCCAGGTGTCCGCGCCGCCGGACGCGGCGGTGTTCCAGCGGGTGAAGGCCCAGACGGTGGCGGCCGCCGGGGGCAGCGCCAGGACGACGAAGGCCCGCCGGCCGAGCCGGTGCACCAGCGAGCCCGCGCAGGCCGCCAGCGCGAAGTGGGCGACGATGAGCGCGATCACAGCGGGGTGCCCGGTTCGGGCGGCGGGGCATCCGGAATAAAGGGCACTAAATACAGATATATCCCCCGGAGCGATTCACCCGTCCGGCGCGCCGCGCACCTCCCGGCCCGCTGCGGTTCGGGGCCTTGGGGCGGGGCCCTTGGGGCGGGGCCTTGGGGCGCGCCCGTCTCAGCCGTGTCCGGCGCAGGACGCGCTGTGGTCGCAGTACGGCGTGTTGCCGGTGGCGCCGCAGCCGCAGAGCATCACCCGGGTCTCGTGGCGGGGGCCGTACGGGGTGGCGACTTCGAGGTCGCCGCGCAGGTGCAGCACTCCGTCGGCGTGGAGCGACGCATGGGTGGGGACGTCGGGGACCTCGTCGGGCATGCCGTCGGTGCGGTGGTACTGGAGGGCGCCGCTCGGGCAGCGGTGGATGACGTCGGCGACCTCGTCGGCGGGGGCGTTGTCGGGCTGGATCCACGGACGGCGGTCGACGTCGAAGACGGTGGGGAGCCCGCGCACGCACTCGGCGGCGTGCAGGCAGCGGTGCGCGTCGAAGCCGACGACGATGCCCTCGCCGTCGTAGGACTTGGCGGCGGGGCGCGGGGGCGGCCGGCTGGTCACCGCTGACTCTCCCGGGTCGGCTCGGCATCCGGACCCTTTCAGCCTCGCCCCGGCGCCCCGCAGCCGCTACTCGGGAGCCCGGCTCTCACGGGAGGACCGCGACCCCGTCGATCTCGACCATCGCCTGCTCGTCCCAGAGCCGGGCGACCCCGATGACGGCCATCGCCGGGTACTCGCGCCCCGCGAGCGTGCGCCAGATCCGGCCCAGCTCGGCGGCGTGGGAGCGGTAGTCGGCGACGTCGGTGGCGTAGACGGTGACCCGGGCGAGGTCGGCGGGGGCGCCGCCGGCCGCGTGGAGAGCGGTGAGCAGATTGCCCAGCGCCAGGGCGAACTGCTCGGGCAGGGTGGCCCCGACGACCTTGCCGTCCGGGTCGAGCGCGGTCTGCCCGGCGAGGAAGACCAGGTGCCCGCCGGTGGCGACGACCGCGTGGCTGAAGCCGGTGGGCGGGGAGAGTTCGGACGGGTTGATCCGGTGGGACGGACTCATGCGGGCGGCTCCTGGGTGAGGCCCACGGATTCCACGGGGCCGGCGGATTGCGCGGGGCCGACTGTTTCCGCGGGGCCGGCGGATTCCACGGGTTCCTGGGCGGCGGGCGGCTCGGCGAGTGGCTCGGGTCGCCGCGCGGCGGTCGCGTACAACTCCTTGGCGATGATGGTGCGCTGCACCTCGCTCGCGCCCTCGTAGATGCGCGGCGCGCGGACCTCGCGGTAGAGGTGTTCGAGCAGATGGCCCCGGCGCAGGGCGCGGGCGCCGTGCAGCTGGACGGCGGCGTCGACGACGTACTGCGCGGTCTCGGTGGCGTACAGCTTGGCCATCGCCGCACGGCGCGGCACCCCGCTCTCCCCCGCGTCGTACGCCGCGGCCGCCGCGTACACCAACAGGCGGGCGGCCTCGGTGCGGGTGGCCATCTCGGCGACCTGGTGCGAGACGGCCTGGAGGTCGCTCAGCGCGCCGCCGAACGCGGTGCGGTGGGCGGTGTGGTCCAGGGTCGCGTCCAGGGCGGCGCGGGCCATCCCCACGGCGAAGGCGCCGACGCTGGGCCGGAAGAGGTTGAGGGTGTTCATCGCGACCCGGAAGCCCCGGTCCGGTTCGCCGAGGACGTCGTCGGCGGTGACCGGTACGCCGTCGAACTCCAGGGTGCCGATGGGGTGCGGGGAGAGCATGTCGAGGGCGGAACCGGTGAGTCCGGGGCGGTCGGACGGGACCAGGAACGCGGTGATGCCCCGGGAGCCCGCACCGGGGGTCGTGCGGGCGAAGACCACGGCGAAGTCGGCCTCGGGGGCGTTGGAGATCCAGCACTTCTCGCCGGTGAGCGCCCAGCCGGCCCGGGTGTGCTCGGCGGCCAGGCTCAGCGCCGCGGCGTCGGAGCCCGCCCCCGGCTCGCTCAGCGCGAACGCGGCGACGGCCCGCCCGGCCCGCACCTCGGGGAGCCAGCGTTCGCGGTGGGCGGGGGTGCCTGCCTGGACGATCGGGGTGGTGCCGAGGCCCTGGAGGGCGAGCGCGGTCTCGGCCTCCGTGCATCCCCGGGCCAGCGACTCGCGCAGCAGGCACAGGTCCAGCGCCCCGGAGCCCAGCATCCGGCCGAGGAGGCCCAGCTCGCCGAGGGCGGCCAGCAACGGCCGGTTGACCCGCCCTGGCTCCCCCTTCTCCGCCAGCGGGCGCAGCTCCCGTTCGGCGAGGGTGCGCAGCTCCTCGCACCAAGCGGTTTGTTCCGGTTCGAGGGAGAATGCCGTCATGGCGGCGCCTCTCTTGTCGCGTCTCTGCCGTATCGCGTCACTGTCCTGGCGCGTCACAGGTCCTACCGCGCCACTGTCTTATAGCGGGTGTCTTGACAGCGGGTGTCTTACAGCGGGCCTATCGCGGACCGTTGACTACCGTCACCCAAACGATACGCTCCAGAGGCGACAAGGGGGCGATCCTTGATGGAGCCGAATTCCTCGCCGAACACGCCCACAGCCGCCGCCGACGCGTCCGTACGCGTCCCCGGCGCGCATCACGAGCTGTCCGGGCGCGTCACCGGCGCCCACGCCGACACCTTCACGCGCGACCACCTTCCGCCACCCCAGCAGTGGCCGAAGCTCCTCCTGGACGACCCGGCGCCGCGTTACCCCGACCGGCTGAACTGCGGACACGAACTGCTGGACCGCACGGTCGAGGAGCGGGGCGCCGACCGTCCCGCGCTGCGCTCGGGCGACGGGAGCGTCTGGAGCTACGGCGAGCTGCGGGAGACCGTGGACCGTATCGCCCATGTGCTGACGCAGGACCTGGGCGTGGTGCCGGGCAACCGGGTGCTGCTGCGCGGGCCGACCACGCCCTGGCTGGCCGCCTGCTGGCTCGCCGTCATGAAGGCGGGCGCGGTCGCCGTCACCGTACTGGCGCAGGCGCGCGCCACGGAGCTGGCCACCATCTGCTCGCTTGCGCGGATCAGCCACGCCCTGTGCGACGCCCGGTCCGTGACGGATCTGGCGGAGGCGGACGTGGACGGGCTGCGGATCACCCTGTTCGGCGGGGAAGGGCCCGCGGACCTCACCCGGCTGGCGGAGGGCAGGAACGGTCCGTTCCGGGCGGTGGACACGGCCGCCGACGAGGTCGCGCTCATCGCGTTCACCTCCGGAACCACCGGGCGCCCCAAGGGCTGTATGCACCTGCACCGGGACCTCCTGGCCATCGCCGACACCTTCTCCCGGCACGTGCTGCGCCCTTCGGCCGACGACGTGTTCGCGGGCAGCCCGCCGCTGGGCTTCACGTTCGGCCTGGGCGGGCTGCTGGTCTTCCCGCTGCGGGCCGGGGCGTCGACGCTGCTGCTGGAACAGGCGGGTCCGCAGCACCTGCTGCCCGCGCTGGTGAAGCACCGGGTGTCGGTGCTGTTCACCGCGCCGACGGCCTACCGCACGATGCTCGGGCAGTTGGACGACCACGACCTGTCGGCGCTGCGGCGCTGCGTGTCGGCCGGGGAGAACCTCCCCGAGGCGACCTGGCGGGCCTGGCACGAGGCGACGGGGCTGCGCATCATCAACGGCATCGGGGCCACCGAACTGCTGCACATCTTCATCTCGGCCGCCGACGACGCGATCCGGCCGGGCATGACGGGGGTGCCCGTGCCGGGCTGGCAGGCCCGGGTGGTGGACGAGCACGGGGACGAGCTGCCGGACGGCGAGCCGGGGCTGCTCGCCGTACGCGGCCCGGTCGGCTGCCGCTACCTCGCCGACCCCCGCCAGACGGAGTACGTCCGGCACGGCTGGAATCTGACCGGCGACACCTTCGTCCGCGAACCGGACGGCTACTTCCGTTACGTGGCCCGCGCCGACGACATGATCATCTCCTCCGGGTACAACATCGCGGGCCCCGAGGTGGAGGACGCCCTGCTGCGCCATCCGGAGGTCGCGGAGGCGGCCGTGGTGGGCCGGGCGGACGAGCTGCGCGGCGAGATCGTGGTGGCGCACGTGGTGCTGACCGAGGGCTCGAAGCAGACGGCGGACTCGCTGCGCGCCCATATGAAGGCCGACCTGGCCCCGCACAAGTGCCCGCGCGTCTTCGTGTTCGAGGAGTCCCTGCCACGCACCGCGACCGGCAAACTCCAGCGGTTCCTGCTCCGGGAAGACCTCCGGAAAGACCTCCGGAAAGACAGCACCTAGAGTGATCACGTGGCCGAGTTGCGCACCCCCCGTTCCCTGATCATCACGCTCTACGGCGCGTACGGCCGTCCGGCGGACGGCGCGCCGTTCGCGGTGTCGGAGCTGATCCGCCTGCTGCACGCCGTGGGCGTCGACGCCCCCTCCGTACGCTCCTGCGTCTCGCGGCTGAAACGGCGCGGGCTGCTGGTGGCCGCCCGCGCCGGGGACGGCTCGGCGGGGTACGCGCTGTCGCCGGACGCCCGGCAGCTGCTGGACGACGGGGACCGGCGGATCTACCGGAGGCCCGCACCGCGGCTCGCCGACGGCTGGGTGCTCGCGGTGTTCTCCGTACCGGAGGCGGAGCGCAGCAAGCGCCATCTGCTGCGCTCCCGGCTGGCCCGCCTCGGCTTCGGCACGGCGGCCCCCGGGGTGTGGATCGCGCCGGCCGGGCTGTACGAGGAGACCCGGCACACCCTGGATCGGCTCGAACTCGCCGCGTACGTCGACCTGTTCCGCGGGGAGCACCTCGGCTTCGCCGCCACCCGCGAGGCGGTGGCCCGCTGGTGGGACCTGGACACGGTGGCGCGGCTGCACCAAGACTTCCTGGAACTGCACGAGCCGGTGCTGCGGGACTGGGAGGCGTCCGGGGACACCGGCGAAGGACCCCGGCCGCAGACCGCCTACCGGGACTATCTGCTGGCGCTGGACTCGTGGCGGCAACTCCCGTACGCGGACCCGGGGCTGCCGCCGGAGCTGCTGCCGGGGGACTGGCCCGGCGGCCGGTCGGCGGAAGTGTTCGGCCGGCTGCACGAGCGGCTGCGGGACGCCGGGGAGCTCTTCGTACGGGAGTGATCCCTCAGCGGACGGGAAATCCGGGTGCCCCGGCCGCCGCCCCCGGGCAGGATGAGGCATGACCTGGACCTTCACCGACGACGTCGACGTGTTCCTCGCCGCCGCCGGCCCGTCGCTCGCCGCGCGGCCCGTCGAGCACACGATGGCGCTGTCGGTCACCGAGCGGCTGCGGCGCTCCGGCGCGCATCACTACGGTGCGGACGATCCCGTGCTCGGGTGGTGGCGCGGGGCGGACGGAGCGGTGACGGGGACGCTCGTGCGCACGCCGCCGCATGTGGCGCTGCTGACCGCCCTGGCCGCGGAGGCAGTGGAGCCGCTGGTAGAGGCCCTGGGGGCGGGGCCCGACCTCGACGGAGTCAACGCGGACCGGGACATCGCGGCGCTGCTGGCCGCTCGGCTGCCGGGCTACCGGACCGTGCAGGAGCACCGGCTGTACCGGGTGGGCGCGCTGCGAGCCCCCTCCCCCGCGCCGGAGGGCCGGGCCAGGGCGGCGACGCGGGCGGACCGGGCGCTGCTGGTGGAGTGGGTGCACGGGTTCGCCGAAGCGACCGGGCAGTCGAAGTCCTCGGCCGAGTGGTCGGTGGACGACGGCACGGAGCGCGGGGCGCTCACCCTCTGGGAGAGCGGCGGTGCGCCGGTGGCCCTGGCGGGGCGCACCCGGATGCTGGCGGGCACGGTGCGGGTGACGTTGGTGTACACCCCGCCGGAGCTGCGCGGCCGGGGGTACGCGGCCGCGGTGACGGCCGCTGCCTCCCGGGCCGCGGTGGAGGAGGGCGCGGCGGAGGTGCTGCTCTTCGCGGACCTGGCCAATCCGACGAGCAACGGCGTGTATCTGCGCATCGGTTACGAGCCGGTGGCGGACCGGGTGCAGATGAGGAGGGACAGATGACGACGGAGCGGCAGGGCCCGGCGGAGCCCGGGACACCCGAGCCGATGTGGCTCGTCGCCGCGAATGTGGTGCGGTGGCGGCGGTACGGGGACGGCGGGCAGGAGTTGCGACCGGGGACCAAGTCGTACCGGGGCGGGGCGAAGGTGTACGTCGTCGACACCTACCCGGGCATGGCGCACGAGCAGGTGACCACCATCGGGCGGGCCCGCACCGGCCGCTGGATCACCGTCGACACGGGCTCACGCCATCTGCACACCTTCCGGGCCAAGCAGGTGTACGCGCCGACCGCGCTGCGGCGGGCCGAAGCGATCGCGTGGCGCCCGCAGTCCCGGGAGGAGGCCGAGGAGTTGGCCGGCCTGCTGGAGCGGCTTGCCGCCGGGTACCGCGAGACCCACCACAGCGCGCCCCACCCCACGCCCTGCCTCTGCCACACGTGCCTGGTCACCCCAGCCTGAGCCGGGGCTTGGGCCCGTCGGTGCGGCCGGTGGGCGGGGTGCGGCTGCCCGCGCCGTACGGGAGGGGCCAGGGCGCGCCCGGTCCGGTGTAGCCCTGTTCGGCGGCCGCGTGGAGGGTCCAGTGCGGGTCGTACAGGTGGGGGCGGGCCAGGGCGCAGAGGTCGGCGCGGCCCGCGAGGAGCAGGGAGTTGACGTCGTCCCAGGAGGAGATCGCGCCGACCGCGATGACGGGGACGTCCACGGAGTTGCGGATCCGGTCGGCGTACGGGGTCTGGTAGGAGCGGCCGTATTCGGGGCGCTCGTCGGGGACGACCTGGCCGGTGGATACGTCGATGGCATCCGCCCCGTGTTCGGCGAAGGCGCGGGCGAGCGTGACGGCGTCCTCGGCGTCGGTGCCGCCCTCGGCCCAGTCGGTGGCGGAGATCCGCACGGTCATCGGCCGTTCCTCCGGCCACACTTCGCGTACGGCGTCGAAGACTTCGAGGGGGAAGCGGAGGCGTCCGGCCAGTGGTCCGCCGTAGGCGTCGGTGCGGTGGTTGGTGAGCGGGGAAAGGAAGCCGGAGAGCAAGTAGCCGTGGGCGCAGTGGAGTTCGAGGAGGTCGAAGCCGGAGTGGGCGGCGCGCCGGGCGGCCGCCACGAACTGCTCGCGTACGGCGTCGAGTCCGGCCCGGTCCAGCTCGGCCGGGACCTGGCTGACGCCGGGCTCGTACGGGAGGGGGGATGCGGCCGTCAGCGGCCAGTTGCCGCTGTCCAGGGGCTGGTCGATGCCCTCCCACATGAGCCTGGTGGAGCCCTTGCGGCCGGAGTGGCCGAGTTGGACGCCGATCGCGGCGCCGGGGGCCGAGGTGTGAACGAAGTCGGTGATCCGCCGCCAGGCCAGGCCCTGTTCGTCGTTCCACAGGCCGGTGCAGCCGGGGGTGATGCGGCCCTCGGGGCTGACGCAGACCATCTCGGTCATGGTGAGTCCGGCGCCGCCGAGCGCCCGGGCCCCGAGGTGGACGAGGTGGAAGTCGCCGGGGAGGCCGTCCGTGGCGGAGTACATGTCCATGGGTGAGACGACGACGCGGTTGCGCAGTTCGAGGCCGCGCAGCCGCAGCGGGGTGAACATCGGCGGGGTGCCGGGCGGGCAGCCGAACTCTCCCTCGACGGCGGCGGTGAACGAGGCGTCGCGCAGCCGGAGGTTGTCGTGGGTGACCCGGCGGCTGCGGGTGAGCAGGTTGAACGCGAAGCGGCGGGGCGACTGGTCGACGTACTGGGCCAGCTCCTCGAACCAGCGCAGGCTGGCGGCGGCCGCGCGCTGGGTGGAGGCGACGACCGGGCGGCGTTCGGCCTCGTACGCAGCCAGTGCCGCGGGCAGGTCGGGCTGTTCCTCGATGCAGGCGGCCAGCGCGAGGGCGTCCTCGACGGCGAGCTTGGTGCCCGAGCCGATGGAGAAGTGGGCGGTGTGGGCCGCGTCACCGATGAGCACGGTGTTCCCGTGGGACCAGCGGGAGTTGGTGACCGTACGGAAGGCGAGCCAGGAGGACCGGTTGCCGCGCAGGGGGCGGCCGTCCAGGGCCTCGGTGAAGAACTTGGCGCAGCGGGCGGTGGATTCGGCCGCGTCGCAGGCGTCGAGCCCGGCGGCGCGCCACACCTCCTCGCGCATCTCGACGATGACGGTGGAGGCGTCGGCGGCGTACGGGTATCCGTGCAACTGCATGACGCCGTAAGGGGTTTCGGCGATCTCGAAGCGGAAGGCTTCGAGCGCGAAGTCAGCGGCGAGCCAGATGTAGCGGTTGCGGTGTTCGGTGATGCTCGGGCCGAGGGCGTCGGCGTGCGCGGCGCGGGTGGCGCTGTGCACCCCGTCGGCGGCGATGACCAGGTCGTGGTGGGCGGCCAGCTCGGCGGCGGGCGGGGCCGGGGTGCGGAAGCGGAGGTCGACGCCGAGGGCGGCGCAGCGCTCGTGGAGGATCTCCAGGAGCCGGCGGCGACCGAGGGCGGCGAAGCCGTGTCCGCCGGAGGTGTGGGTGCGGCCGCGGTGGGCGATGTCGATGGTGTCCCAGCGGACGAATTCGCGGCTGAGGGCGCGGTACACCTCGGGGTCGGCGTGTTCGATGCCGCCGAGGGTCTCGTCGGAGAGGACGACGCCGAAGCCGAAGGTGTCGTCGGGGGCGTTGCGCTCGAAGACGGTGACCTCGCGGTCGGGGCCGAGCCGTTTGAGCAGGGACGCGGCGTAGAGCCCGCCGGGGCCGCCGCCGATGACCGCGATGCTCCGCACGGCTGTGCTCTCGCGGGTCACGGTTACCGCCCCTGCCACTTCGGGGTCCGCTTCTCGGTGAAGGCGGCGTGGAACTCGGCGTAGTCCTCGCCGTGCATCAGGAGGGCCTGGGTGTTGGCGTCCAGCTCGACGGAGGCGGCCAGCGGCATGTCCAGCTCGGCGGTGAGCAGGGCCTTGGTCTGGGCGAGGGCGAGGGCGGGGCCGTCGGCGAGGCGACGGGCCAGCTCGGCGGCACGCTCGTCGGCCTTGCCCTCCTCGGCCAGCTCGCTGATCAGGCCGATCCGCTCCGCCTCGGGGGCGCGGACGGCGTCGCCGAGCATCAGGAGCCGGGTGGCGTGGCCGAGGCCGACGACCCGGGGCAGCAGGTAGGCCGCGCCCATGTCGCCGCCGGAGAGGCCGACCCGGGTGAAGAGGAAGGCGAAGCGGGCCGAGGGGTCGGCGACCCGGAAGTCGGCGGCCAGGGCCAGCACGGCTCCGGCGCCCGCCGCGACGCCGTGGATGGCGGCGACTACGGGGAAGGGGCACTCCCGCAGGGCCCGGACGACCTGGCCGGTCATCCGGTTGAAGTCGAGTAGCTGGGCGGTGTCCATGGCCAGGGTGGCGCCGATGATCTCGTCGACGTCGCCGCCGGAGCAGAAGCCGCGCCCCTCACCGGCGAGGACGAGGGCGCGGACGGAGCGTTCGCGGGAGAGCTCGGCGAGGAGGTCGCGCAGATCCGCGTAGGCGCCGAAGGTGAGCGCGTTGAGTTTTTCGGGGCGGGAGAATGTGACGGTTGCCACACCGTCGTCCCGGGTCAGCCGGAGATGACGCCATTCCTCGGTGCTCGGGGCCGAGCTGGGAAACGGGCTCATGGAGGGATCCCCTTCAGCGATCGGGCTGGTGCCGGCCGTGCGCGGGTCAGGTTCCGCCTCGAAGTTATCACTCCTACGTGACTGCCGTCACGAGGTCGCAATACAGCATCCATGAGACTGTTGTGGCGAAAGTCCCCTTTGCTCCGGCCGACCGCCCCTATGGCTGGGCCGGAGCGGTTCGTAAGGTTGAAACCGGGAAGTCCCGACACGAGCACGACGCGAACCCGAGAACGAGTACGACGCGAACCCGAGAAGACGTGAACCTGAGAAGTCGAGACCTCCCGCTTCGAGGAAGACCCGCTCCCGAACGGAACCCTGCCGTGCCGCCCGATGTCCCCGTCCCCGCCTCCTGGCGCATCGCCCTGCCGCACTCCACCGCGGCCGTGCCGATCGCCCGCGCTCTCATCCGTACGGCGCTGTCGGACATCGACGCCCCGGCCGACAGCGACACCGCCGAGCTGCTGACCGCCGAACTGGTGGCCAACGCGGTCGAGCACACGCTGGGCGGTGAGCCCATCGAGCTGGTCGTGGAGCTGCTGCCGACCGGCTGCCAGGTCGAGGTGCACGACCGCGACCCCGCTCCGCCGGGCGACCTGTCCCGGCCGCAGCCGGGCTGTGAGGTCGATCCCTGGCAGGAGCACGGCCGCGGCCTGCTGCTCATCCGGACCCTCAGCTCCGCGTGCGGTCACCGCACCACGGAGCACGGCAAGGCCGTCTGGTTCACGCTTCCGGCGATACCGGCGCAGCCGGGCCCGTCCCCGGGGAGCTGACCAGCCGGGAGCGCTTGCGCCCGTATCCGGCGTACAGCAGCGAGCCGACGGCCAGGAAGACCGCGAACTGGACCCAGGTCGTCCAGCCGGTCCCGTACATCAGGTAGAGGCAGAACACGACGCCCAGCAGCGGGCTCACCGGGTAGAGCGGAACCCGGAAGGTCCGCTTCAGCTCGGGGTTGCGGCGACGGAGCACCACCACCGCGACATTGACGGCGACCATCGTGGCGAGCGTGCCGATGGTCGTCAGGTTCACGACCACGTCGAGCGAGACGAAGGCGGCCGGGACCGCGAAGACGCAGGCGACGATCCAGGTGTTGGCGACCGGGGTGTGGGTCTTGGGCGAGACCCGTTCGAAGACGCGCGGAATCAGTCCGTCACGGGACATCGACATCAGGATGCGGGTCTGCCCGTACATCACGGCGAGCACCACCGAGGCGATGGCGACGACCGCGCCGAAGGCGATGATGCCTCCGCCGACCGAGGAGTCGGTGACCTCGTTGACGGCGATCGACAGAGCGGCGCTCTTGTTCGCGACGGCGTCCGAGCCGATCGCGCCGATGGCCGAGAGCGCCACCGCGCAGTAGAGCAGGGTGACGACGCCGATGCAGATCAGGATGGCGATCGGGATGTTCCGCCGGGGGTTCTTGACCTCTTCGCCGGCGGTGGTGATGGCGTCGAAGCCGATGTAGGAGAAGAACGCGAGCGAGGCGCCCGCGGTGATCCCGCCGAGCCCGTGGGTGGCGAACGGCATGAGGTTGTCGTCCTGGAAGGCGCTGAACGCCACGGCGCAGAACGCCACGAGGATGCCGATCTTGAGGACCGCCATCGCGGCGGTGGCGGTGGCGCTCTCCCGGACGCCGCGCACCAGCAGGGTCGCGGCCATCGCGATCACGACGACCGCGGGCAGGTTGACCACACCGCCGTCACCGGGCCCGGAGGACAGGGCGGCGGGCAGTTCCCAGCCGAACAGGCTGTTCAGCAGCTCGTTGACGTACTGGCTCCAGCCCACCGCGACGGCGGAGACCGAGACGCCGTACTCCAGCAGCAGGCACCAGCCGACGAGGAAGGCGGTGCGCTCGCCGAGCGCCGCGTACGCGAAGGAGTACGAGCTTCCGGAGACCGGGATGGCGCCGCCCAGCTCGGCGAAGGACAGGGCGGTGAAGATGCAGGTGATCGCCGCGAGGAGATACGAGATCACGACGGCGGGGCCTGCCTCGGCGACGCTGTCGGAGAGCCCGACGAAGATGCCGGTGCCGACGATCGCGCCGACCCCGAAGCAGACGAGCTGGAAGAGGCCCATCGTGCGCTTGAGGCCGTGGCCCTCCAGGTCGCCGCCGGATTCGGCGATGAGCTGGTCGGGGCTCTTGCGGCGCAGGTCCCGCTGGGGGAGGCCGGGGGGCTTCGGGGTGCCGGATCGCGGCAGACCGGTGCTCATGCGGGACGTTCTCATCTCTGGTGGTGCAGTGGGGGGACGGTCCGTGCGCCGGGTGCGGCGACACAGGTAAGGGGCTCGGGCCCCGCAGGGGTCTCCCCGGGTCCGAACCCCACCAAGAGCCGACATGGTAGCCACCAGCGCGCATGTTCACCCAATCGGGTGTATGAGCATGCGAACCCCTGCCCCGTACGCGTACCCGGGTGTCCGTGCGGGCCGGGCTACTTCCCGGCCAGCGTCGCCACCAGCACGGCCTTGATCGTGTGCATCCGGTTCTCCGCCTGGTCGAAGACGACGGAGTGCGCGGACTCGAAGACCTCATCGCTGACCTCCAGCTCGGTCAGCCCGTACCTGGCGTGGATGTCCCGGCCGACCTGGGTGCCGAGGTCGTGGAAGGCCGGCAGGCAGTGCAGGAACTTCACGTCCGGGTTGCCGGTGGCCCGCAGGACGTCCATGGTCACGGCGTAGGGCCCGAGGGCGGCGATGCGCTCGGCCCACACCTCCTTGGGCTCCCCCATGGAGACCCAGACGTCGGTGGCGACGAAGTCGGCGCCCCGGACGCCTTCGGCCACGTCGCCGGTGAGGGTGATCGTCGCGCCGCTGACTTCGGCGAGCTTCCGGGCCTGCGCCACGACCGCCTCGGCCGGCCGGTACGCCTCGGGGGCGACGATCCTGACGTCCAGGCCGAGCAGGGCGCCGGTGATCAGGTAGGAGTTGCCCATGTTGAAGCGGGCGTCTCCGAGGTAGGCGAAGGCCGTTCCGGCGAGGCCGCCCGCGCGCCACTCGGTCATGGTGAGCACGTCGGCCAGCATCTGGGTGGGGTGCCAGTCGTCGGTGAGCCCGTTGAAGACCGGCACCCCGCCGTACGCGGCCAGCTCCTCGACGGCCTGCTGGCTGTCGCCCCGGTACTCGATCCCGTCGAACATCCGGCCGAGGACCCGGGCGGTGTCCCGCACCGACTCCTTGTGGCCCATCTGGGAGCCTGCGGGGTCGAGGTAGGTGGTGAAGGCGCCCTGGTCGGCGGCGGCGACCTCGAACGCGCAGCGCGTACGGGTCGAGGTCTTCTCGAAGATCAGCGCGATGTTCTTCCCGCGCAGCCGCTGGACCTCGACCTCGGCCTTCTTGGCCGCCTTGAGCTCGGCGGCCAGCGCGACCAGGCCGAGGAACTCCTCGGAGGTGAAGTCCAGCTCCTTGAGGAAGTGGCGGCCGGTGAGGTCTATGGCCATGATGACTGCTCCTGGGTCGGGCGGGGATCGGCGCACTGCGCTCGGCAGAACTGGAAGTCTATACGATTAAGCGCATCCCTATACAGGGCTGGGGGCTCCCGATCAGTCGACCTCTCAGCCGATCCGTCGGCCTCTCATGCGACGGGATCCCGCTCCACCGGGCAGCTCATGCAGCGCGGCCCGCCCCGCCCCCGGCCCAGCTCGCTGCCCCGGATCTCGATCACCTCGATGCCCTGCTTGCGCAGATAGGTGTTGGTGGTGGCGTTGCGCTCGTAGGCGACGACGACGCCGGGCTCGACCGCGAGCACGTTGCAGCCGTCGTCCCACTGCTCACGCTCGGCCGCGTGCACGTCCTGGGTGGCGGTGAGCACCCGGATCGAGTCGAGGCCGAGGGCGGCGGCGATGGCCCGGTGCATGTGCTCGGGCGGATGGTCGGTGACCTTCAGCTCGCGGGGGCCGCTGCCGGGCTCGATGGTGTACGAGCGGAGCATGCCGAGACCGGCGTACTGGGTGAACGTGTCGCCGTCGACCATCGTCATCACCGTGTCCAGGTGCATGAACGCCCGGGCCTTGGGCATGTCGAGCGCCACGATCGTGCGCGCCGAACCGGCGTCGAAGAGGCCCCGGGCCAGCATCTCCACCGCCTGCGGCGTGGTGCGCTCGCTCATCCCGATCAGGACCGCGCCCTGCCCGATGACCAGAACGTCACCGCCCTCGATGGTGGAGGGGTAGTCGTCCTGCCCCTCCGACCAGTGGTGGAAGACGCCCGCCTCCGAGCCGGTGAAGAGCGGATGATGCCGGTAGATGGCCTCGAAGTGGACGGTCTCGCGCTGCCGGGCGGGCCAGCGCATCGCGTTGATGGAGACCCCGTCGTAGATCCACGCCGAGGTGTCCCGGGTGAAGAGGTGGTTGGGCAGGGGGCCGAGCAGGAAGTCGTCCAGGTCCATGACGTGGAAGCGGACGGAGGTCGGCTCGCTGTGCCGCTCCAGGAACTCCCGCTTGGTCATGCCGCCGACCAGCGCTTCCGCCAGCTCCTGCGAGGACAACTCCTCGAAGGCGGCCCGCAGATGCTCGGTGGCGAGCGGGCCGTACTCCTTCTCGTCGAAGACCCGGTCGAGCACGAGGCGCCGGGCGACCGGGATGTCGAGGGACTCGCGCAGGAGGTCGCCGAAGAGGTGCACGGCGACCCCCCGGTCGCGCAGGACGTCGGCGAACCCGTCGTGCTCCTCCCGGGCGCGGCGCACCCACAGGACGTCGTCGAACAGGAGCGCGTCCTTGTTCCTGGGGGTGAGCCGCTTCAGCTCCAGATCGGGGCGGTGGAGTATGACGCGGCGCAGCCGCCCGGCTTCGGAGTCGACATGGAATCCCATGTCTTCATCCTCACCGCGCGGAGCGCCGTTCACCCCGCGAACCGCTCACCGGTTCGTTCAGAGCCGGGGGTCCACCGGCTCCGACTCCAGGGCCAGGACGGCGAACACCGCCTCATGGACCCGCCACAGCGGCTCGCCCTCCGCCAGCCGGTCCAGCGCCTCCAGGCCGAGTGCGTACTCCCGCAGCGCGAGCGAGCGCTTGTGGCCGAGGAACCGGGAGCGCAGGCGCTCCAGATTCTCCGGCCGGGTGTACTCGGGGCCGTAGATGATGCGGAGGTACTCCCGGCCCCGCACCTTGATGCCGGGCTGGACCAGGCGGCCCTTGGCGTCCCGGACGAGGGCGCCGAGCGGCTTGACGACCATGCCCTCGCCGCCGCGCCCCGTCATCTCCAGCCACCAGTCGACGCCCGAGCGGACGGAGGCCTCGTCGCCGGTGTCGACGACGAGCCGGCGGGTGACCTGGAGCAGCCCGGTCGGGTCGTGCTCGACCAGCCGGTCGAGCCAGGCGAGCTGCTCGTCGTGCGGGACGGCGGCCAGGGAGCGGCCCTGGACGGCGAGGATCTGGAACGGGGCCAGACGCACCCCCTCCAGGCCCTCGGTGGGCCAGCAGTAGCGCCGGTACGCCTCGGTGAACGCGGCGGCGTCCTGCGCGCGGGCCCGCTGGTGTCCGGCGAGGCCCGCCACCTCGATGCCCCGGGCAGCAGCCTGCTCCAGGGCGGCGACGGCCGGCGGGAAGACCGCGCCGGACGCTGCGCCGACGGCGGCGTACTGCGAGCGCAGCAGCCCGCCCGCCTTCAGCGACCACGGCATCAGCTCGGCGTCCAGGAGCACCCAGTCGGTGTCCCACTCCGCCCAGAGCCCGGCGGCGGTGACGGCGCTGCGGAGCCGGGCCAGGATCTCTTCGGTCATGGCCGGGTCGTCCAGGAAGGGGCGGCCGGTGCGGGTGTACAGCGCGCCGGTGGGGCCCGCCGTGCCGAACCGCGCCGTCGCCGCCTCCGCGTCCTTGCAGACCAGGGCGACGGCCCGGGAGCCCATGTGCTTCTCCTCGCACACGACCCGCTCCACGCCGTCCGCCGCGTACTGCGCGAACGCCTCGGCCGGGTGCTCCAGGAAGCCGCCCTCCCGGGAGGTGGCGGTGGGGGCCATGGTGGGCGGCAGGTAGGCGAGGAGCTGCGGGTCGACGGCGAACCGGCTCATGACTTCGAGCGCGGCGGCGGCGTTCTCCTCGCGCACGGCGACGCGGCCCAGGTGCCGGGTCTCCACGACCCGGCGGCCCTGGACGTCGGCGATGTCCAGCGGCCGGCCCTCCCTGCCCCCGGGCGCCTCGGTGGCCAGCGGTTTGGTGGGCTCGTACCAGACCTTCTCGGCGGGTACGTCGACGAGTTCGCGCTCCGGCCAGCGCAGCGCGGTCATCTTCCCGCCGAAGACGGCCCCGGTGTCCAGGCAGATGGTGTTGTTGATCCAGGAGGTGGTGGGCACGGGGGTGTGGCCGTAGACCACAGTGGCGCGGCCCCGGTACTCCTCGGCCCACGGGTAGCGCACGGGCAGGCCGAACTCGTCGGTCTCGCCGGTGGTATCCCCGTACAGCGCGTGCGAGCGGACCCGGCCGGAGGTGCGGCCGTGGTACTTCTCGGGCAGCCCGGCGTGACAGACCACCAGCTTGCCCTCGTCCAGGACGTAGTGGCTGACGAGGGAGTCGATGAACTCCCGCACCTGGCCCCGGAACTCGGGGTGTTCGGCGTCCTCGCGCTCCAGTTGCTCGACGGTCTCGGCGAGCCCGTGGGTGAGCTGGACCTTGCGGCCCGCGAGATAACGGCCGAGCTTGTTCTCGTGGTTGCCGGGGACGCACAGGGCGTCGCCCGACGCCACCATGGACATCACGCGGCGCAGCACTCCGGGGCTGTCGGGGCCCCGGTCGACGAGGTCGCCGACGAACACGGCGGTGCGCCCCTCGGGGTGGGCGCCGTCCGTGTAACCGAGTCTGCCGAGCAGGGCCTCCAGCTCGGAGCTGCAGCCGTGGACGTCGCCGATGATGTCGAACGGTCCGGTGAGGTGGCGCAGGTCGTTGTAGCGGCGCTCCAGGACCACACGTGCGCTCTCGGCCTCCTCCTCGGTGCGCAGGACGTGCACCTTGCGGAAGCCCTCGCGCTCCAGGCCGCGCAGCGAGCGCCGCAGCTCGCGGCGGTGCCGCTGGATGACATGGCGGGGCATGGAGGCGCGGTCCGGGCGGGCTGCGTTGCGGGCGGCGCAGACCTCTTCGGGGAGGTCGAGGACGATGGCGATGGGCAGGACGTCGTACTTCCTGGCCAGCTGGACGAGCTGCTTGCGGCTCTCGGACTGGACGCTGGTGGCGTCGACGACGGTGAGCCGCCCGGCCTCCAGGCGCTTGCCCGCGATGTAGTGCAGCACGTCGAAGGCGTCGCGGCTGGCGCTCTGGTCGTTCTCGTCGTCGGCGACCAGGCCCCGGCAGACGTCCGAGGAGACGATCTCGGTCGGCTTGAAGTGCTTGCGGGCGAAGGTGGACTTGCCCGATCCGCTGGCGCCGATGAGGACGACCAGGGAGAGGTCGGTCACCGGCAGGGTGCGCACGGGGGCCGGGGCGGCAGCGGTCTCCGCGCCGGTGGAGCTGTGGTCTCTGTTCATGCGGCTTCCGCCTCCTTCGTCTTCTCGGTGCCGGCGATGTTCTCCGTACCCCGGGTGAACACGGCCATCTGGGTCGGCGGCCCCACCTCGGGGTCGTCCGGTCCGACCGGCACGTACCGGACGGTGTATCCGTGCCGTTCGGCGACCTGCCCGGCCCACTCCCGGAATTCGGCCCGGGTCCACTCGAAACGGTGGTCCCCGTGCCGGACGTGCCCGGCCGGGAGGGTCTCCCAGCGGACGTTGTACTCGACGTTCGGCGTGGTCACGACCACCGTCCCGGGGCGTGCGGCACCGAACACGGCGTACTCCAGGGCGGGCAGCCGGGGCAGGTCCAGGTGCTCGATCACCTCGCTGAGCACCGCCGCGTCATATCCCACGAGCCGCTTGTCGGTGTAGGTCAGCGAACCCTGCCGCAGGGTGACCCGGTCTGCCTGGCGCTCCCCCATCCGGTCCAGCTTCAGCCGCCGCGAGGCGATGGTCAGGGCGCGCATCGAGACGTCGACGCCCACGATCTCGGTGAAGCGCACGTCCTTGAGGAGCGCCTGCACCAACTGGCCCTGCCCGCAGCCGAGGTCGAGCACCCGGGTCGCCCCGACGGCGCGCAGCGCGTCGAGGATCGCGGTCCGCCGGTGCTCGGCGAGCGGGACCGGCCTCTCCTCGGTGTCGGTGCTCTCGTCCACCGCGTTGTCGACGCTCTCCACATCGAGGTCGTCCGCCTCGGCGAGCCGGACCAGCTCCAGGGCCTGGTCGGCCTGGCGGGTGAGCCCCCAGCGGTGGGACAGATAGCGCCGGGTGATCAGCGGCCGCTCGGGGTGGTCGGCCAGCCAGCCCTCCCCGGCCCGCAGCAGCTTGTCCACCTCGTCGGGCGCGACCCAGTAGTGCTTGGCGTCGTCGAGCACCGGGAGCAGGACGTAGAGCTGGCGCAGCGCGTCGGCGAGCCGCAACTCGCCCTCCAGCACCAGGCGTACGTAGCGCGAGTCGCCCCAGGCCGGGAACTGCTCGTCCAGCGGTACGGCCGTGGCCTCGACCCGCTCCCAGCCGAGCGGCGCGAACAGCTTGTGCACCAGCTCGACGCCGCCCCGGGCGGGCAGGGCGGGCACCTCGATCCGCAGCGGCAGCGGGCCGGCGGCCCGCTCGGGCATGGCCCGGCAGACCCCGCCGAGCGCGGACTTGAACACGGCGGCGAGAGCCACCGACAACAGCGAGGACGCCGCGTAGGGGCGGTCGTTGACGTACTGCGCGAGCGCCGCGTCGGGCGCGCCTCCCCGGCCCTTGCCCTTGCCGCGCCGCACCAGCGCCACCGGATCCACCTCCAGGAGGAGCGCGGCCGTGCAGCGCTCGGCGGACGCCTCGGGGTAGAAGACGTGCGCGGAGCCGTGCGAGGTGGAGAACGCCTGCGCCTTGTCGGGATGCTTGTGCAGCAGAAAGCCCAGATCAGTGGCGGGACGCTCTTGGGTGCCGGTCGTACCGATGGTCATGAACACCTGTCCGAGTATGATCCTCGCCCCCTGCCCCCACCAGGCATTTTCGCCCCGCCTGTCTACTCCTCCAGCTTCTCCGGCTCCCCCGGCTCTCCCAACACCCCCAGTCGACCGGCCAGCTCGGCTATGAGGTCAGGTCCCACCCGGCAGCAGCCCCCGACGAGCCGGGCCCCGGCCCGCGTCCACGCCTGTACCCGCCCCGGGTCGAAAGTGCTCGGCCCGGTCCATCCCCGAGCCCCGGCGTCCCACCCCTCCCCGCTGTTCGGGTAGACCACGGCGGGCCTGCCCGTGGCCGCCACCGCCTGCTCGACGGCCTCCTGCGCCTCCTCCGGATCGCAGCAGTTGACCCCGACCGCGATGACGGACCCCCGCCCGGCCGCCACCGCGAACGCCTCCTCCAACGGCTGGCCGGCCCGGGTCCGGCCGCCCGCCACGCTGTACGAGAGCCAGTACGGCAGTCCGGTCTCCTCGGCCACCCGGACCAGGGCCTCCGCCTCGTCCAGGTCCGGCACGGTCTCCAGCGCCAGGACGTCGGGCCCGGCAGCTGCGAGAGCCGCCACCCGGGGGCGGTGGAAACGCTCCAACTCCCGGACGCTCAGCCCGTAGCGCCCCCGGTACTCGCTGCCGTCCGCGAGCATCGCCCCGTACGGTCCGACCGAGGCGGCGACCCAGATCTCCCGGTCCGTCGCGCCACCGGCTCGCCGGGCCAGCTCCACGCTGCGGGCGAAGAGCTCCGCCGCCCGGTCCCGGCCTATCCCCCGCCGCGCGAACCCCTCGAACGTCGCCTGATAGCCCGAGGTGATGAGCACCTGCGCACCCGCCCGCACATAGGCCCGGTGCGCGGCATCGATCTGCCGGTCCTCGTCGAGCAG
>NZ_JBHXJG010000046.1:0-35418 GCF_042723425.1 Streptomyces sp. NPDC058375
GATTTACGGCCCTGCCGTGCGGCAGGGCCGTAGACGGCGAGGCCCTATCCGATCCTCACACCGACGCCGGGAACGCGAAGCGGACGTCGGTCAGCTGTTCCGACACCTCCCACAGCCGCCGCCCGGTCCCGGCGTCGGCGGCCGTAGCGGCGAGCGGTACCCGGGTCGGTCCGCCGCGCAGCTCTCCGCGGCCGTCCGGGCCGATCAGCTCGCCGCCCCGCACGCCCGGGGCCGTCGCCGCGTACAGCTGCGGAAGTGCGCCCGCGTCGGGTTGTTGGGCGAGGGGGCGGAGGACGGTGCCGAACAGCACTTTCACCAGGCCGGTCGGCCCGCTCGTCTGCAAGTGGGTGGCGGTGTAGCCGGGGTGCGCGAGCACGCTGCGGACCGGGCTCCCGGATGCGGCCAGCCGCCGGTGCAGCTCGTGGCCGAAGACGGCGTTGGCGAGTTTCGACCGGTCGTAGAAGGTCATCGGGCGATAGGCGTGTTCGCCGTTCAGGTCGTCGAAGTCCAGGTGCGCCTTGCGGTGGTTGACCGAGGTGACCGTGACGACGCGGGGGTCGCGCCCCTCGGCCAGCAGGTCGAGCAGCAGCCCCGTGAGCGCGAAGTGGCCGAGGTGGTTGCAGGCGAACTGCAGCTCGTGTCCCTGCGCGCTCGTCGAGCGGGGCGGCGCCATCACCCCGGCGTTGTTGACCAGGAGGTCCAGCCGGGAGCGGTCGGCGTGCAGGGCTTCGGAGAACGCCCGTACGGAGTCGAGATCGGCCAGGTCGAGGCGGCGCACCTCGACGGAGGCCCCCGGCCGGCCGCCCGTGATGTCGGCGGCGGCCCGGCGCCCCTTCTCCTCGTCGCGCACGGCGAGGATCACGTGCCCGCCCCGGTGGACGAGAGCCCGGGCGGTCGCCAGGCCGAGGCCGCTGTTGGCTCCGGTGACCACGGACACCCGGCCGGTCTGGTCGGGGATCTGCTCGGCGGTCCAGCGCTGCTTCTGCGTCGCATCCAGTGTCATGTGGCATACGTTGTCTCTCATGGCACCAGCTGTCAATAAGTCACCAGGTGTCATTGATGGCATGGCGCTACGATGGTGGGTGTGAGCCTCCGCCCCGAAGTCACCATGGCCCAGCGCAAGCGTCAGCTCGTCTCCGACGAGCTGACCGAGTCGGCGCTCCAGCTGATGGCACAGGAAGGGTTCGACGCGGTCACGGTGGACGCGATCGCGGCCGCCGCCGGAGTGTCCAAGCGGACGTTCTTCCGGTACTTCGCGTCCAAGGAGGACGTGGTCGTCCAGTTCCTGGCCGACATGGGGGCGGGCATGCACGCCGAACTGGCCGCCCGCCCCGGGGCCGAACCCCCCTCCACCGCGCTGCGGCACGCCGTCTGGGTCGCCATGGCCGCCTGCGCCGACGGAGCCGAGCACTCCGGCCGGGCCCTGCGGGTCGTCCAGCTGATCCTGCGCACCCCCGCCCTGCGCGCCCGCTTCCTGGAGCACCAGGCGCAGTGGCGCGACGACCTCGCCGCGGAGACGGCCCGCCGCCGGGGGCTCCACCCGGAGGCGGACCTCTACCCGCGCCTCGCCGCCGGGGCGGCGCTCGTCGCGTTCGACACCGTGCTGCGGCGCTGGAGCGACAGCGACGGGGCGGAGGATCCCGCCGCGCTCACGGACCGGGCGTTCGCTCTGCTCGCCCCGGCCCTGGACGCCGTTTAGGGGCGTCGCGGCGCGCGTAGGGACGTCTCAGCGCCCGCGCCTCACCAACTGCACGTCGGGCCCAGCTCCGTGATGGAGTCGGACAGTTCCGCCGGGCGCCCGGGCCACCCCGCCCGGTGCCAGTGCTCGATGCGCCAGGACAGCCGCCGGGGCCACAGCGGGGTGACGGGCAGTCGCTCCACCGGCACCCAGACCGGGGCGCCGCCGTAGTTGTCCAGCGTCTCGGGCGGACCGACCTCGCCGGTCGCGGACACGAGGAAGTAGTGCTCGTGCCGGCCGTCCTTCCAGATTCGCGCGATCTCGGGCCCGACGGTCCCGGCAAGGCCGGTCTCCTCGCCCAGCTCACGCAGGACGGCCGCTTCCAGCGATTCGCCCTGCTCGACCCCGCCGCCGGGAATCTCGTAGTGCGACCCGCCGCCCTCCTCGGTGAAGCGGATCAGCAGCACGGCCCCGTCGCGGATGACGACCGCCCCGGCCCGCACCCGTACCGGCGCCACCGACGCCGGGTCGACCAGCGCCACCGGGTCCTGCGGCGCCGCGCCCTTCGACCAGGCACGCAGGACCGTCTCCGCCGTCCCGGCGGGCCGGATCCGGGCGTGCAGGGCCTCCGCCAGGGGCAGAGCGACGCGCAGTACGTCGACGGAGCCCCCGGGGCCACCGCCGGGGAAGGCGTGGTACGCGCCCTCGGCGTCGTGGTGGAGCTCCAGGATCAGCTTGTCCGCGTCGAACAGGACGGTCACCGCGCGCGTTTCGGCAGTCATCGACGGAGGTTAACGCGGACCGCCGCCCCGCCGCCGCCGGAATGCCTCCGTCCGTACGGCGGCGGAGCCTACAGTCGCCGGATCGAGTCCCGTACGCACGCACTGTTCCGCCCGCCAGGAGGCCCCGCCATGAAACCGACCGCATCGACCGGCAGTGGGCCGGGCGCCGGTGAACGCCACGACCTGCTGGTCCTGGTCGCCGACCAGCGCACCAACTTCCTCTACGCGGTCGCCGGGCTCACCGACGAGCAGGCACGCACCTGTTCGACGGTCAGCGAGCTGACCCTCGGCGGCATCGTCAAGCACCTCGCCGACGTGCAGCGCAGCTGGCTGTCCGTGATCGACGGCACCGCCGCCCCCGAGGTCGGCTGGGCCGACCTCGACCCGGACGGCAACCGGATGACCGACGACGAAACCCTCGCCGCCCACGTCGACGCCTTCCACGCCGCGGCGGAGGCGTTCGACCGCGCCGTCCGCGAGGAGGCCGATCTCGACCGGGAGGTCACGCTGCCGCGCTACCCCTGGTCACCGCCGCAGCCCGTCGTCTGGACCGTCCGTCACGTGCTGCTGCACGTGTTCCGCGAGATCGCCCACCACAGCGGTCACGCCGACATCGTGCGCGAGGCGCTCGACGGGGCCAGCACCACCGAACAGATGGCGAAGGCGGCCATGGGCGGCGAATGAGGGCGGCCGGGGTGGCGCGCCGAGCGCCACCCCGCACACCCCGGGCAGAAAATCATGCAAGCGTGCTTGATTGTTTCCTGGCGCGCTGCCATGCTCCTGGGCACCACACCCGGTCCCGAGGGGAGCGCACGTGTCCGCTGTCGTAGCCGTGATCGACGATCTGCGCGAGGAGAGCGACGAACTCGACGCCCTGGTAGGGATGTTGGACGCCCCGGGCTGGCGCGGTCCGACGCCCGCCGAGCGGTGGACCGTCGCCCACCAGATCGCCCACCTCAGCTGGACCGACGAGGTCGCGCTACTGGCCGCGACCGAGCCGGACCGGTTCGGCGACGAGGTGGCCAAGGCCCTGGCTGCCCCGGAGTCCTTTGTCGACGAGGCCGCCGACGCCCTGGTCGCCGCCCACGCCCCGGACGCCCTGCTCGCCCGCTGGCGGGAGGGGCGGCAGCGGCTCGACAAGGTCCTCCGCGATGCCCCGGACGGCACCCGGATCCCCTGGTACGGGCCGCCGATGAGCGTCGCGTCCATGGCGACCGCCCGGCTCATGGAGACCTGGGCGCACGGCCAGGACATCGCCGACGCCCTCGGGGTGGCCCGGACCCCCACCGCCCGGCTCCGCCATGTGGCGCGGATCGGCGTACGGGCCCGGAACTACGCCTACGCGGTACGCGGGATCACCGCGCCCGAGGAGGAGTTCCGCGTCGAACTCCACGTCCCGGCGGGCGAGATGATCGCGTACGGCCCCGAGGGCGCCGCCCAGCGGGTCACCGGCCCGCTCCTCGACTTCTGCCTCCTGGTCACCCAGCGCGCCCACCGCTCCGACCTCGCGGTCACCGCCGAGGGGCGCGACGCCGACCAGTGGCTCGGCATCGCCCAGGCCTTCGCCGGCCCGCCCGGGCCGGGCCGACTGCCCCGCGCGGAGCGTGCCGACCGCGCCGAACAGGAAGGCCACCGGTGAACGCGGCCCCCGAACCCACCCCCGAGGCCGCCGCCGGACCCGGACCCGCCCCCGTCCTCCGCATCGGCAACGCCTCCGGCTTCTACGGCGACCGCTTCGACGCCCTGCGGGAGATGCTCACCGGCGGCCCCCTCGACGTCCTCACTGGCGACTACCTCGCCGAGCTGACCATGCTCATCCTCGGCCGCAGCCGGCTCAAGGACCCGCAGAAGGGCTACGCCACCACCTTCCTGCGCCAGCTGGAGGAAGGGCTCGGCCTCGCCCATGAGCGCGGGGTGAAGATCGTCACCAACGCGGGCGGCCTGAACCCGGCCGGACTCGCGGACGCCGTACGGAAGTTGGCGGCCACGGTCGGTGTGCCGGTGCGCGTCGCCCACGTCGAGGGCGACAGCTTCCCCGTCCCGGACGGGTTCCTCACCGCCAACGCCTACCTCGGCGGCTCCGGGATCGCCGCCTGCCTGCGGGCCGGGGCCGATGTCGTCGTCACCGGCCGGGTCACCGACGCGGCCCTCGTCACCGGGCCCGCCGCCGCCCACTTCGGCTGGGGCCCGGACGACCTGGACGCGCTCGCGGGGGCCGTGGTCGCCGGGCACGTTCTGGAGTGCGGTACGCAGGCGACCGGCGGCAACTACGCGTTCTTCGGCGAGCACGACGCCCGCCGCCTCCGCCGCCCCGGCTTCCCGCTCGCCGAGATCCACGCCGACGGCTCGTCCGTCATCACCAAGCACGACGGTACGGGCGGCGTCGTCGACCTCGGCACGGTCACCGCCCAACTCCTGTACGAGACCGGGGCAGCCCGGTACGCGGGCCCCGATGTCACCGCTCGCCTCGACACCGTGACGCTCACCCCGGACGGCCCCGACCGGGTCCGCATCGACGGCGTACGCGGCGAGGCCCCGCCGCCCACGCTCAAGGCCGGGCTCACCCGGCTCGGCGGCTGGCGCAACGAGGTCGTGTTCGTCCTCACCGGCCTCGACATCGAGGCCAAGGCGGCACTTGTGAAGGACCAGTTCGCCGACGCCATGGAGCGGGGCGGCGGCCGCCCGCCCGCCGAGGCGCGCTGGGAGCTGGCCCGTACCGACCACGCCGACGCCGACACCGAGGAGCGGGCCGGCGCCCTGCTCCGGCTCGTCGTCCGCGACCAGGACGCCGAGGCGGTCGGCCGGACCGTCTCCGGGGCCGCCGTGGAGCTGGCCCTCGGCAGCTACCCGGGCTTCCACCTCACCGCCCCGCCCGGAAAGGGCGCGCCCTACGGGGTGTTCGAGGCGATCCCCGTACCGGCGGGAGACGTCGAGCACACCGCAGTGCTGCCGGACGGCACCCGGCAGATCATGGAACCACCCGCCCGCACACAGGAGTTGGTCGAGGTCGACGAGCCGCCGCTGCCCGCCCCGTACCCCTCAGGACCCACCCGGCGCGCCCCTCTCGGGCTCATCGCGGGTGCTCGCAGCGGCGACAAGGGCGGCGACGCCAACGTGGGCGTCTGGGTGCGTGACGGCGACGCCTGGCGGTGGCTGGCACACGAGTTGAGCGTCGAGCGATTCAAGGAACTGCTGCCGGAGACAGCCGACCTGCCCGTCGTCCGCCACGTCCTGCCGGGCCTCCGCGCCCTGAACTTCACCGTCCACGGCCTCCTGGGCGAAGGCGTCGCCGCCCAGGCCCGGTTCGACCCGCAGGCCAAGGCGCTGGGGGAGTGGCTGCGGTCCCGGTGGCTGCCCGTCCCCGTACCGCTCCTGGCAGACGCCCCCCTCCCGGAGGTGACCGCATGACCGTCCTGCCCACCGCGCTCGACACCAACAGCCCCGAGTACGCGGCGAATCGGGCATCCATGGCGGACAAGCTCGCCGAGCTGGAGACCGAGCACGCCAAGGCGCTCGCCGGCGGCGGCGAGAAGTACGTGACCCGGCACCGCAAGCGCGGCAAGCTCCCGGCCCGGGAGCGGATCGAGCTGCTCGTCGACCCCGACACCCCGTTCCTGGAGCTGTCGCCGCTGGCCGCCTGGGGCAGCGATTACGCCGTCGGGGCTTCGCTCGTCACCGGGATCGGGGTGGTCGAGGGCGTCGAATGCCTGATCACCGCCAACGACCCGACCGTGCGCGGCGGGGCGTCGAACCCCTGGACGCTCAAGAAGGCCCTGCGCGCCAACGAGATCGCCTTCGCCAACCGCCTCCCTGCCATCAGCCTGGTCGAGTCGGGCGGGGCCGACCTGCCGTCCCAGAAGGAGATCTTCATCCCCGGCGGGGCGCTCTTCCGCGACATCACCCGGCTCTCCGCCGCCGGGATCCCCACCGTGGCCGTCGTGTTCGGCAACTCCACCGCCGGAGGCGCGTACGTCCCCGGCATGTCCGACCACACGGTGATGATCAAGGAGCAGTCCAAGGTCTTCCTCGGCGGACCGCCCCTGGTGAAGATGGCCACCGGCGAGGAGAGCGACGACGAATCCCTCGGCGGGGCCGAGATGCACGCCCGCACCTCCGGGCTCGCCGACCACTTCGCCGCAGACGAGCACGACGCGATCCGTCAGGCCCGCCGGATCGTCGCCCGGCTCAACTGGCGCAAGGCGCACGCCGATCCGGGCCCCGCCGAGCCGCCGAAGTACGACGAGGACGAGCTGCTCGGCATCGTCCCCGGCGACCTGAAGGCCCCGTTCGACCCGCGCGAGGTCATCGCCCGCCTGGTCGACGGCTCGGACTTCGACACCTTCAAGCCGCTGTACGGGCCGAGCCTGGTCACCGGCTGGGCGCGGCTCCACGGCTACCCGGTCGGCATCCTCGCCAACGCGCAAGGGGTGCTGTTCAGCGAGGAGTCGCAGAAAGCCGCGCAATTCATCCAGCTCGCCAATCAGCGCGACATCCCGCTCCTCTTCCTCCACAACACCACCGGCTACATGGTCGGCAAGGAGTACGAACAGGGCGGCATCATCAAGCACGGCGCGATGATGATCAACGCGGTGGCGAACTCCAAGGTCCCGCATCTGTCGGTCCTGATGGGCGCGTCCTACGGGGCCGGGCACTACGGCATGTGCGGCCGCGCCTACGACCCGCGCTTCCTCTTCGCCTGGCCCAGCAGCAAGTCCGCCGTCATGGGCCCGCAGCAGCTCGCGGGCGTCCTCTCCATCGTCGCCCGCGCCTCGGCCGCCGCGAAGGGTCAGCCGTACGACGACGAGGCGGACGCCGGGCTGCGCGCCATGGTGGAGCAGCAGATCGAGGCGGAGTCGCTGCCGGTGTTCCTGTCCGGGCGGCTGTACGACGACGGGGTCATCGACCCGCGCGACACCCGGACCGTCCTCGGGATGTGCCTGTCCGCGATCCACACCGCACCGGTCGAGGGCGCCCGTGGCGGCTTCGGCGTCTTCCGGATGTGAGGCCCAGATGACCATCACCACGTTGCTCGTCGCCAACCGGGGCGAGATCGCCTGCCGGATCTTCCGCACCTGCCGCGACCTGGGCATCACCACGGTCGCTGTGTACTCCGACGTGGACGCCGACGCCCTGCACGTACGGGAGGCCGACCTCGCCGTACGCCTGCCGGGCGCGGCTCCCGCCGACACCTATCTGCGCGGCGACCTCGTCGTGGCCGCAGCCCTGGCCGCCGGGGCGGACGCCGTGCACCCCGGCTACGGCTTCCTCTCCGAGAACGCCGCCTTTGCCGCCGCCGTGCAGGACGCGGGGCTCGCGTGGGTGGGGCCCCCGGTGAAGGCCATCGAGCTGATGGCGTCCAAGACCCGGGCCAAGGAGCTGATGGCCGGGGCCGGGGTGCCGTTGCTGGCCCCCGTGGATCCGGCGACGGCGGGCCCCGGCGATCTGCCGCTGCTGCTGAAGGCCGCCTCCGGCGGGGGCGGTCGAGGCATGCGCATCGTCCGTGAACTCGACTCGCTGCCGGGCGAGTTGCTGGCGGCCGCCGCCGAGGCCGCGTCGGCCTTCGGGGACGGGGAGGTGTTCGCCGAGCCGTACGTGGAGCGCGGCCGGCACGTCGAGGTGCAGGTGATGGCGGACGCGCACGGCACCGTGTGGGCGCTCGGCACCCGGGACTGCTCGCTGCAACGCCGCCACCAGAAGGTCGTCGAGGAGGCCCCCGCGCCTGGCCTGGACGACGCCCTGCGCGACCGGCTGCACGAGGCGGCGGTGGCGGCGGCCCGGGCGGTCGGCTACCGGGGCGCGGGGACCGTGGAGTTCCTGGTCTCCGCCGAGGGCCGCCCGTACTTCCTGGAGATGAACACCCGCCTCCAGGTCGAACACCCGGTCACGGAAGCCGTGTTCGGACTCGACCTGGTCGCCCTGCAGCTGCGCGTCGCGGAGGGCGAGCCGCTGCCGGCCCCCGCGCCCCCGCAGCCGTCCGGCCACGCGGTGGAGGCCCGGCTCTACGCCGAGGACCCGGCCCGCGACTGGCAGCCGCAGGCCGGTGCGCTGCTCACCCTGGAGGTGCCGGAGGGCCCCGGCCTGCGCCTGGACACCGGGTACACCGGCGGCGACACGATCGGCGTGCACTACGACCCGATGATCGCCAAGGTGATCGCCCACGCCCCGACCCGCACCGAGGCCGTCCGCCTGCTGGCCCGCGCGCTGGCGCGGGCCCGGATCCACGGGCCGGTGACCAACCGCGACCTGCTCGTACGCTCCCTGCGCCACCCGGACTTCGCGGCGGCCCGCCTGGACACCGGGTTCTACGACCGGCACCTGGCGGAGCTGACCGGCCCGGGAGCCGGTGACCCCGCTACGGCCGCTCTGGCCGCCGCCCTGGCGGAAGCCGTACGCCCCGCCCAGGCCGGGGCGCCGGCCCCCACCCGCTTCGGGGCCTGGCGCAACGTGCCCTCGCAGCCCCAGCGGAAGCGCTACCGCAGCGAGCCGGACGGAGCCGAGCACGAGGTCGCCTACCGGACCCCGCGCACCGGGATCCCGGAACCGTACGAGGCCCCGGGCGTCCGGGTCCTGGCCGCCGCCCCCGACCGCGTCACCCTCGAAGTGGACGGCGTGACACGGCACTTCGCTGTGACGGTAAACGCCGACCGGGTCCACGTGGACGCCCCCGACGCCTCGTACACGTTCACCGCCCTGCCCCGCTTCACCGACCCCGCCACGCACACCGCCCCCGGCTCCCTGCTCGCCCCGATGCCCGGGACCGTCGTCCGCCTCGCGGAGGGTCTGGCCGCCGGGGCCGCCGTCGAGGCCGGGCAGCCGCTGATCTGGCTGGAGGCGATGAAGATGGAGCACCGCATCCTCGCGCCCGCCTCCGGCACCCTCACCGCCCTGCACGCCGCCCCCGGCCACCAGGTCGAGGTCGGCGCGCTGCTCGCCGTGGTCCAGGAGGACCCGGCCGCCACCCCCGTACCCGTTCCCGTACCGGAGGAGACCGCATGAGCACCGCACGCACCGTCCTCGAAACCGAAGAGCACCAGGCCCTGCGCGCCGCCGTCGCCGCCCTCGGGAAGCGGTACGGGCGCGACTACATGACCACCGTCATCCGCGAGGGCAAGCACACCGACGAACTGTGGGCGGAGGCCGCGAAGCTCGGCTACCTCGGGGTGAACCTCCCCGAGGAGTACGGCGGCGGGGGCGGCGGTATGGCCGAACTCTCCATCGTGCTGGAGGAGTTGGGTGCGGCCGGCTCGCCGCTCCTGATGATGATCGTGTCGCCCGCGATCTGCGGCACGGTCATCGCCCGCTTCGGCACGCAGGAGCAGAAGCGGCAGTGGCTGCCGGGTCTCGCCGACGGCAGCCTCACCATGGCCTTCGGCATCACCGAACCCGACGCCGGCTCCAACTCCCACCGCATCACCACCACCGCCCGCCGCGACGGCGACGACTGGGTCCTCACCGGCCGCAAGGTCTTCGTCTCGGGTGTCGACATAGCCGACGCGACCCTGATCGTCGGCCGCACCGAGGACGCCCGCTCGGGGAAGCTGAAGCCCTGCCTGTTCATCGTCCCGCGCGAGGCCCCCGGGTTCGGGCGGAACCAGATCGACATGGAACTCCACGCCCCGGAGAAGCAGTTCGAGCTGGTCCTCGACGACGTACGGCTGCCGGCCGACGCCCTGGTCGGCGACGAGGACGCGGGCCTGCTCCAGCTCTTCGCCGGGCTCAACCCCGAGCGGATCATGACGGCCGCGTTCGGCATCGGCATGGGCCGCTTCGCGCTCTCCAAGGCCGTCGAGTACGCCCGTACCCGGCAGGTCTGGAAGGCCCCGATCGGCTCCCACCAGGCCATCGCGCACCCGCTCGCCACCGCGCACATCGACCTGGAGCTGTCGCGCCTGATGATGCAGAAGGCGGCCCGGCTGTACGACGAGGGCGACGACATCGGGGCGGGCGAGGCGGCGAACATGGCGAAGTACGCGGCGGGGGAGGCGTGCGTGAAGGCCGTCGACCAGGCGGTGCACACCCTCGGCGGCAACGGCCTGACCCGGGAGTACGGCCTCGCGTCCCTGATCACCGCGTCGCGGGTGGCCCGGATCGCCCCGGTCAGCCGGGAGATGATCCTGAACTACGTCTCGCACCAGTCGCTGGGCCTGCCGAAGTCGTACTAGCCGTTCTCTTTGATCTGATTCCGTCCGACCCCTCCCCATCCCGCCCCCACAGGGGTGATTCTTACCCCTCACAGGGGGTTTCCGCCCCCACGCTCCACACCCGCACGGCGTCCCGCGCCGCCACCCGGGCGGCGCGGTCCACCGCGACGACAGGGGACCGCCATGGTGTTCCGCAGCGAGTACGCAGACGTAACGGCCCTCGACACGCCCATCCACGACGCGGTACTCGGCGGCGCCGCCGGGTTCGGCGAGACCGTCGCCCTGATCGACGCGACGAACGGCATGTCCCTCACGTACGCCCAGCTCGACGGCTTCCACCGGCGGATCGCCGCCGCACTCGCGGAGGCCGGGCTCCGGAAGGGCGATGTGCTCGCCCTGCACAGCCCGAACACCATCGCCTACCCGGCGGTCTTCTACGGGGCCACCCGGGCCGGGGCCTCCGTCACCACGGTCCACCCGCTGGCCACGCCCGAGGAGTTCGCCAAGCAGCTCGCGGACAGCGGGGCGAAGTGGATCGTCACGGTCTCCCCGCTCCTGGCGACGGCCCGCCGCGCGGCCGAACTCACCGGCGGGGTACGGGAGATCTACGTCTGCGACCAGGCGGAGGGCCACACCTCCGTCCTGGACATGCTGTCCTCCACCGCCCCCGAACCGGAGATCGCCATCGACCCCGGCGAGGACGTCGCGGCCCTGCCGTACAGCTCCGGCACGACGGGCACGCCCAAGGGCGTGATGCTGACGCACCGGTCGATCGCGACCAACCTGGAGCAGCTGAGACCGTTCATCCCGATGGGCGAGGGCGACCGCATCCTGGCCGTCCTCCCCTTCTTCCACATCTACGGCCTGACCGCCCTGATGAACGTGCCGCTGCGCTGCGGCTCGACGGTCGTCGTGCTGCCCCGCTTCGACCTGGCGCAGTTCCTGGAGGCCATCCAGACGCACCGCATCTCCGGCCTGTACGTGGCTCCGCCGATCGTGCTGGCGCTGGCGAAGCACCCGCTGGTGGGGGAGTACGACCTGTCCTCGCTCCAGTACATCGTCAGCGCCGCCGCCCCGCTGGACGCCGAGCTGGCGGCGGCGTGTTCGGCGAGGCTGGGGGTGCCGCCGGTGCGGCAGGCGTACGGGATGACGGAGCTGTCGCCGGGCACGCACGTGGTGCCGCTCTCCGTCGAACAGCCGCCGCCGGGCACGGTCGGCAAGCTGCTGCCGGGCACCGAGATGCGGATCGTGGCCCTGGAGGACCCGGCGAAGGACGCGGAGCCGGGCACGGACGGCGAGATCCTGATCAGGGGCCCGCAGGTGATGAAGGGCTACCTGGGCCGCCCGGACGCGACCGCCGACATGATCGACGACGACGGCTGGGTGCACACGGGCGATGTCGGCCGGACGGACGAGGACGGCTGGCTGTACGTCGTCGACCGGGTGAAGGAGCTGATCAAGTACAAGGGCTACCAGGTCGCCCCCGCCGAGCTGGAGGCCCTGCTGCTGACCCACGAGCAGGTGGCGGACGCGGCGGTGATCGGGGTGTACGACGCGGAGGGCAACGAGGTCCCGAAGGCGTTCCTGGTCCGGGGACCGGGGGCGGGCGGGCTGACGGAGGACGACGTCATGACGTACGTCGCCGAACGCGTCTCCCCGTACAAGAAGGTGCGGCAGGCCGAGTTCATCGAGGCGGTGCCCCGGGCCGCCTCCGGCAAGATCCTCCGGCGCGAGCTGCGCGGCCGGGAGAAGACGGATCATTCGGGAACATCGGAGGAGAAGTGACGCCGATCGTACGGACATGGGACCGGGGCGTGGCGACGCTGACCCTGGACTCCCCGGCCAACCGCAACGCGCTCTCGGCGGTCCTGGTGGGCGCGTTGCGGGAGGCGCTGGCAGCCTGCGCGGCGGACGACACCGTACGGGCGGTGGTGCTGACCCACACGGGGTCGACGTTCTGCGCCGGGGCGGATCTGACGGCGCCGCCGGACCCGGAGGCGTTCGTGGGGCTGATGCGGGAGATCGTGGCGCTGCCGAAGCCGGTGGCGGCCCGGGTGACCGGCCATGTCCGGGCGGGCGGCCTGGGCCTGCTGGCGGCGTGCGACATCGTGGTGGCGGGCGAGGCGTCGACCTTCGCCCTCACCGAGTCCCGGCTCGGCCTGGCCCCGGCGGTCATCTCCCTCACCCTGCTGCCGCGACTGGACCGTACGGCGGCGAACCGCTACTACCTCACCGGTGAGCGGTTCGGCGCGGCCGAGGCGGCCAGGATCTCGCTGGTCACGGAGGCCGCCCAGGACGTGGACAAGGCGCTCGAACCGGTCCTGGACGGTCTGCGGCGGGCCTCGCCGCAGGGGCTGGCCGTATCGAAGGAGCTGGTCACGGCTACGGTGCTGAGGAGCTTCGACCAGGACGCCGAAGACCTCGTCGCCCTCTCCGCCGCGCTGTTCGCCTCCGACGAGGCGAGGGAGGGGATGACGGCCTTCCTCGAACGACGGGATCCGGCATGGGTGCGGTGACATCCTCCTCCACTCCTCAAGCGGTGCACCCGCCCACTCCCAGAGCGGGGCACGCGCCCAAGCAGGACCGCAGCCGGGCGACGAGACAACGGCTCCTGGAGGCGGCGGTGGCCTGCCTGGCCGAACACGGCTGGGCGGGCTCCACCGTCTCCGTCGTCGCCGAGCGGGCCGGCGTCTCGCGCGGGGCGGCCCAGCACCACTTCCCGACCCGCGAGGACCTGTTCACCGGGGCGGTGGAGTACGTCGCCGAGGAACGCTCCGCCGCCCTGCGCGCGCTCCCCGTCCAGGGCCGAGCCGAGGTGGTCGCGGCCCTGGTCGACCTCTACACCGGCCCCTTGTTCCGGGCCGCGCTCCAGCTCTGGGTGGCCGCCTCCAACGAGGCCCAGCTGCGCCCGCGCGTCACGGAGCTGGAGGCGCGGGTGGGCCGCGAGACCCACCGCATCGCGGTCGAACTCCTCGGCGCGGACGAGTCCCGGCCCGGGGCCCGGGAAACGGTCCAGGGCCTCCTGGACATGGCACGCGGTCTCGGCCTCGCCAACCTCCTCACCGACGACACCGCCCGACGGGCGCGGGTGGTGGCGCAGTGGGCGGCGCTGGTGGAGGAGGGCCTGGGCTGAACCTCCGGCCGAGGCGCGTACGGCGGCGGCCTCAGCGGTACCGGATTCAGCGGTAGCGGATCACGTGCAGTGTGTGGACTCCGGTGGGATCGAAGGACACGGGCTCCTCGGACGAGCCGTCGAGGAGCAGCACGCCGTCCGCCGTGGTGAGTCCGTTGACGAGCCACCCCACGGCCTCGCGGCCCCGGCCGTCCGTGCGGCGGATCCAGATCAGGGCACGTGAGCCGGCCGGGAAGGACGACAGTTCGTCGACCGCCGACGACCAGACCTGGTGGTCCGACGTCGACAGGACGGGCCCGAGCTCGGCGAGGGTCGGCTCGAACCACGAGGCACGCCCGGGCGGGGGCGGCGGCGGGAACGTCCCGGTGCCGGGGCGCCCGCCGGCGTCCCAGTGGGCCAGCCAGTTCCAGGGGTCCGCGTTCGGCAGACCGAACGGCGCGGCGGCGTCCTTGGGGACGACCAGCGTCGCGTCGAGCAGGGTGTCCTGCCAGCGCCCGCCCTCCAGATGGCGTCGCGAGTCGCAGGAGAAGACCCAGCCCCGCCGGGTCTCGTCGCCGACGGCCGGACCGACCAGCTCCGCCTGACCTCCGTACGTGTTCTCCAGCCACAGCCTTGCCTTGGTGACCGCCGCCTCGAAGTCGTACGCCTCCTGCTCCCACGGCTGACGGCGAACCCTCAGCGCCTCCGGCAGAGCCCTGACGAGGACCAGCTCCCGCACATGCTCGGTGTCCAGCCGGGCGAGGGACGACGTCAGGCTGTCGAAGAAGACGACCTGCCCCTGGTGGTTGTGCGCGTAGACCAGATTGCCCGTCGCCTCCAGCCCGCCGATCTCACGGCGCACCCACACCAGGCCACGGCTGTCGGGCCCGTGCTCCGCGACCGCCTTCACGATCTCGTCCCAGCTGTTCACGCTCACGCGCTCGAACTCGGGGAAGTAGCGCCGGGTCAGCCTGCTCCACCAGCCGGGAGCCTCGTCCGAGGGCTGCCAGGCGAGCGCGGTGGAAGGGCTCTTGCCGATAGCCGAGTGCAGGGCCACGACAGCGCCACGGGCGTTGACCCTGCGCCCCTGGTTCTGGACCCGGGCGACGGCTGCCTCGTACGACGCGGCGGGCTCCAGGTCGGCGAGGGGCGCGCTCGGCGAGGGATGGAAGGGGGAGCTGCCGTCCTTGGGCACGACAAGGGAGGACGCCAGCATGGGCGTGTGCGGAAAGCCGGGCTGCTGCACGGTCCGGCAGGCCATGAGCCAGGCCGAGGGCGACTCGGCGACCGGATGGGGCGCCGCCAGTTCCGCGAGCCCGCGGTAGGTATGGGCGAGCCAGGCCGCGGCCTGCTGGTCGGGGCGGAGCATGCTACTGCCCTTTCTTGGGCGGCCAGTTGCCGGAGGCCTGGAGGGCCATGTATTCCGCCGGCGGTGGGAATGTGGGGGCGAAGTGGGCGGCGGAGCCGTCGTGCGGAACGACGACCACGGAGGTGAAGGGGGCCTGAGCGAAATCCCCTGTTTCGATGTGTTCCTTGAAGTCGAAACGCACGGTCCAGCCGTAAGTGAACTCGATGGCCGTCTCCGGGAGCATCACCACGGAGTCCGCCCGGTCCGGGTGACCCACCTTCTTCAGGAAATCGGCGGCGCTGAGCACGGCTTCGTCTCTGGTTGCCATCTAGGGAACTCCATTGCGATAAGGGATGTGTCCGATGGACGTGACGTTTTTCTCCAGCATTCCCAGAGTTCCGCTCTGGCCATCGAGGAAAACGACGCCGTGCGGTGTGTTCACGGCGTTGAAAATATGGGCTGTGCCGTCGGGCCTACTGAGGTAGACGGCGCTTCTCGACCCCTCTCCGCGGGCCTGGAGATCGCGGATGATGTCATCATAACTATTGACGAAGTCGTAGTGTCCCTTAGCCCTGTCCTTCAAGCCGAGCTGCTCCGGCGGGATGTGGTCGCCGCCCGCCTTGGGGGCCGCACCGACCTCGATGCCGTCCATGCGGCGATCCACGGTGACCGTATTGTGGCTGCAGTTCATCGTGTATCCGTGGTGCCCGGTGTTGTTCACATCCCTGAGCCAGGGATACTCGGAATCCAGGAACTCCTGAGCACGCTTCGGGTCGACCGAGTCATAGTGAATCGCCTTCTCTTTCACTGAATCGGTGCCGCGCGCCAGATCGCTCCACTTGGACGGCGTGGGGCCCGGAACGTTGTCTGCGTACTTCAGCCCGAGGCGGGTTCCGCTGCGGGCGAATCCCGCCCCCTTCGTGCCGACGAGTTCGGGGAGAAGCCGGCCGACGAACTCGGAGGGATCCTTCTTGAACCCGTCCACGGCGGCCTGGACGACCCGTTCCGGGTGCGCCGCGGTGGACACCAGACCGGACAGCGTCATGCTGACGTTCTGGGCGTACGCGGCGGGGTGGGTGAGGTTGTAGGGGTCGAGCGGATTGAGCCCCCGGGCGAAATTGACGATTCCGGAGGCGCCTTTGAGGACGCCACCGGCGACGTGGGTCAGCTCGGTGTTCACCGCCTGGTAGCCGTCGGCGATGTTGTCTCCGAGCCGGTCCAGCGGCGGGGGCTCGGCAGGAGCGTGCGCCAGCGCTTCCCTGACCCTGCTCCGGGCCTCCGCGGCAGCCGAGTTCCGCTGCCGGCGGGCCTCGGCCAGCTTGTCCCGCGCCGCCTCGATGTCGGCTCTGCCGGGATCCTTGAAGGGCTCCGGCACCGGACCGGGATCCTGGTCGGCCTTGACCTTCGCGTTGTACGCGTCGATGCGCTGGTTGTACGCCTTCACCGCCTGCTCGGAGGCGAGCTTGCCCTCCTTGTAGAGGACGACAGCTTCTTTGGCCTGAGCCTGAGCCCACTTGACGGTGTCGGCATACCTGGCCAGAGCCTTTCCGGCGGTCTCGCAGGCGTCCGACGCGTGCAGCCACTTCTTGGGCTGCATCTCGACTTTCTGGCGGAAGGCGTCGCCTGCCGCGCCTTTCCAGTGCGCGGAATCGAGACTGCGCATGCCCCGGCCGACCTTGTCGAAGGCCGACTGGAAGTCCGTGAGGTGCTTGGCGCTTTCGGCGATCTTGCCGGGATTGCCGTGGACCAGCTCATTGGCCTCCTCGGTCTGGCCGAGCTGCTGCTCGCCGGGGGTGGCACCGAGGTCGGACGCGACGCCGTCCCCCCAGTCGTGGACGGCATCGGCGGCGCCGTGCAGACCCACGTGGTCCAGGCCGTCGCCGACCTTGTTCGTCCCCCAGTCGACACCTTCGCCGACGAGCCTCTTTCCCTCGTCGATGCCGTCCTCAAGTGCGCCGAGTCCGTCGTTGATGCCGTCCTTGACACCGCCGCCGAGGTCCTTGAGGCCGTCGCCTATGTCGTCGAGAACGCCCATCAGCCTGCGCCTCCCTGCTGCTGTGCGGCCTCGGCGCGTGCCTCGGGAGAGGGGCCGAAGGTGTCGTCCAGCATGCGGTCGTACTCGGCGTCGGAGACACCCATCCCGTGGCGCAGGTTCTCGGGGCTGAGCCCCATCGGTCCGCCGATGGTCCGGGAGGTCATCACATCCCGCCCGGCATCCTTCCAGCCCTGCTCGATGTTCTCCCCCGCCCGCTCCCACGACTCCCGGCTGTAGTCGACGCCGCCGTAGGCGCCCGAGGCGGCGATGTCCTTCCAGCCCTGCTGGGTGACCTCGTCCTCCGAGGCGTACGGATTGCCGATGGCCGCGTTCGTGACGACCTTGAAGGTGCCCTCGATGTACTGCTCGTTCTCGTAGAACGAGCCGGCGGACAGGCCCGTGGCGGCCGCGATTCCGTTGCCTTCGCTAATCAGGGAGCGGACGCCCCACTCCCAGCGCTCGCAGAACGACGAGAATTCCTGCGTGAGTCCTTCTTCGCCCAACTCCAGCCCGGAGAGGGCGATTTCGCTGAATCCGCGTCCCTGCCCGGCCTGACCGACCATGCCCAGCTCTTTCAACTCGCCGAGCGCGTCCGTCAGCCCCTTGGCTATCAGGTTCAGGCCCTGGGTCCTGAGGTCTTCGCCTCCCCCGTTCACGTGCTTCCTCTACCTCTCCGTGTAGGCATCGATCGTGGCCTCGTCGGGCACGATTCCCTTGACCGGCGGGAGCACCAGACCCTCCGCCCCGTCCGCGCAGTCCAGCGCCACTCCGCACGGCACGCCGGCCGCCGGAACCGCCACGTCCAGCAATCGTGCGCCGAGGACGGTCTGGTAACTCCACTCGCTGTGGAACACCCCTTGGGCCCGTGCGTAACGGGCAAGTGCCTGCTGGTCGGAGAAGGCGAGAATGAAGCGGATGCCGTTCATATCGGCAGTCAGAAAGCCGCTTTCTGCGCCCGGTGACTGGATGCTCCCCAGAGGCACCAGGACAGGGGTGGCCCGGAATTTCTCCAGCAGCGCCATGAACTCAAGCCGTCTGCTGGTGATGAGCGGATCCTCACCCGGGGCGTCCCGCGCCACGGTCGAGGTACGCGGTGGCGTCGGGGCCCCCGGCCCGGGGTCGGACGAGTAGGCGGGAGGGCCGGGGCTGACCGGCAAGCCCCCCGAGGGGGCGGCCCGCCTCTTGACGCCAGACATATCGGCATAATCCGTCAGCCTCGGCCTCGAAGCGCCGGCCTGCGGCTGTGTGCCGTCCCGACCCTGGTAGTCAGACATGGCGCACATCATCACATCTGCAATCCGGCCGGCACAACGTGCGTCTGCTCATGCCCCTTTCGCCGGACACGCCCGCCCGTCGGCACGACTGCGCTTCCGCACTTCGGTACTTCGGCACTTCCGCGCTTCGGAGCCACCGCGCTTCGGCTGGGCCTCACGGGCCGGGGACGGGCGTGGCCTGGTGGTAGTACATCCGCCAGACGGCGCCCGCCTCCCCGGGCCCGGCCTCCCCGGACTTTTTGCGCCACAGTGAGCTGCGGCGGGCCCGGCGGCCGTCGATGCCCGACTCGTACGTGAGGTGCACGATCCCGGGGGCCAGCACGACCCCGGTCATCCCGGAGGGCTCGAAGCGGGGCCCGTCCCCGCCGGCGTCGCCGCCGTCCAGGCCGGGGAGGGCGGCGAGTATCTCCTCGTACGTCCATCGCCGTCCCGAGGCCCCGACCTCGACGAACTCCGGGTCGAGGAGTTGCGCGGCGAGCGACCGCGACGCGCGCACGGTGGGGTCCAACAGGTGGAGTTCGGCGGCGATCGCCGCGTTCACGTCAGCAGTTTCCTGGTTCATCGGGTCATGGTCGCCGAAGAGGCGGACGGGCCGTGGCCCAGGGGGGTGCGCACCGGCACTCCCCGGGGCACGGAAGTCAGGGAGTGTTACGCCCCTGGGAGGCGCTGCCGTCGTAGACGTTGTCCGGGGTGGCGATCCTGGTGACCGCTCGGGCGAGCAGCGTGGACGGCTCCTGGCCCCCGCTCAGCGAGTCCGTGTTGATCATGATGACCATCGTGGCCTTCTGCGCCGGCAGGTAGACGGTCACCGTCTCGTACCCCGGCAGGGAACCGTTGTGCCCGATCCAACCGTCGGCGTCGAAGATGCCCAGGCCGTAGCTGAGCCCCGGGAACCCGGTCGGCAGGGTCTTGAGCCGCTGCGCCTGGGTCCGAGGGCTGAGCAGCTCCCCGGTGGCGACGACCTTGGCCCACCGCCGCAGGTCGTGGAGATCGGAGATCATCGCCCCGGCGGCCCACGCCCAGCTGGGGTTCCAGTCCGTCGCGTCCTCGGTCTCACCGCTCAGTGTCTGGTCGGTGTAGCCGTGGGCGTGCGGCTCGGGGAACTCCGCCCCGGTGGGGAAGAGCGTGTTGTGCAGGTGGGCGGGGCGGAGCACCCGCTCGTGGATGACGCGGTCGAGGGGCTGGCCGGTGACCTTCTCGATCACAAGCCCGAGCAGGACGAGGTTGGAGTTGGAGTACTGGAACTCCGCGCCCGGCTTGAAGGTGTTCTTGTGCTTCATGCCGTACGCGAGCACACCGCGCGGGGTGAACGAGCGGTACGGATCGCTCAGCAGGTCGTGCACGAAGTCGGCGTCGGCGGTGTACGGGAACAGGCCGCTGCGCATCCCGGCGAGCTGGCGGAGCGTGATCCGGTCGCCGTTGCGCACGCCGGGGACGTAGGCGGAGATCTTGTCGTCCAGCCTGACGCGCTTGTCGTCGACGAGTTCGAGCAGAGCGGTGACGGTGAACGTCTTGGTCTCACTGCCGATCCGGATACGGGTGTCGGCCGACATCGGCTCACCGGTGACCGTGTTGGCGACCCCGCTCGCGCGGACGTAGCTGCCCTTCCCCGGCATCCACAGCCCGACGACGGCACCGGGAATGCCGGCCTGCTTTCGGACGTCCTCGATGGTCCTGTCCAGCTTGGCGGTCAGCGCGGGGTCGAGACCCCCCGGCGGACAGCCGTGCCGGTCGTGCCGGTCCTTCCCGCAGTGCCGGTCGTGCTGGTGGGGGCCTGCGGCGGCGTGTACCGCCGGGGCGGGAGCCACGGCCATCGGGGCCAGGACGGACGCCGCGAGCAGCATCGCGGCGAACAGACGTCGGGTGGGGGAGCGTCGCATGGGAGCGTGCCTCTTCCGGGTCGGGAGGGAGGGAGGGAGGGGAGCGGACGGCAACGACACCACCCGCCCCACGGGCTCCGCACCGCATCCCGGCCGCGCCCCGGCAAGTCCACTCGTTCGGAGCCGCGCGGCACGGGCCCGTCGGCCGCCGCGCTCACATCCGAGGCTTCCCGGCTCGCTCGGTCATGACCCAGAAGCTGCTCCCATCTGTGTGCCTGCTGCACCGAGGTTGACCGGGCAGAGGAGCACTACTCATCGGCCCGGCTGAGCGCTACGTCGACAGGCCCTGAGCCAAGAGGGCATGCGCGGCGTGAGCGGCATCGAAGCCTGCCGCCCCCCACCCGCGATGATCACCGCGAGGAATGCCACGTTCTGTGGGAAGGACAGGCTGCGCGAAGACGGATCGTGGACCTCCCCCCCCCGGTCCCGCAGGCCGAACCGAACGCAGCTACTGCGAACGGGACTTGAGCAGGTCGCGGGGGTCGGCCAGGTGCGCCTCGACGCCGGGCGACGGCGGCTCGTCCAAGCCATGCCTGGAGCTGCTCGCGTTGAGCCGGTGAGTACGCCCGGCCCCGTGAAGAGCTTCCCGGCCGGGCAACTCATCACGGGTAGGCGCGATGCGCTTCCCGCCTCACTCCCGGCGCAAGCTCCGCACCAGGTCGCGCGGCAGTCCATGCGTGTCGTGCAGGTAGTGGAAGTCCTCCTCTGTCAGCGGGTCCTGGAAGCGGGGGCGGGCGAGGATGCTGCGGCCGCGTGCCAGGAGGTGGCCGAAGCGGTGCTCCTCGTCGAGCAGGATCCTGAGTACGTCGGCCGGGCTGGCGTCCTGGCGGAAGTGGTCCAGAGTGTGCCGGACCAGGTCTTCCGGCAGGTCCCCGAGGCTGCGCAAGGCGTCCTGCCGCCACAGCACGGTGAGCACGCGCCGGACCAGGCGGCGCAGCACGTAACCCCGGCCGGTGTTGGACGGGCGTACGCCGTCGCCGAGCACCACGACGGCCGAGCGCAGGTGGTCGCTGACCAGGCGGCAGTCGGGCTCCCCCAGGGGCCACAGGGGTGGTACGAGACTGCGCCACGGGTCGAAGACGTCGCAGGCGAAGACGGACCGCCTGCCCTGGAGCAGGGCGGCCAGCCGCTCCAGGCCGAGGCCCGTGTCGACATTGCGCTGGGGGAGCGGCACCAGGGAGCCGTCTCCGTGTCGGCGGTGGGTCATCGTCACGTGGTTCCACACCTCCACCCAGCGGTCGTCGCGGGTGGGCGTCGACTGCGGCGGGCCGTCGCCGCTCCAGAGGAAGATCTCCGAGTCCGGGCCGCACGGGCCGACGGGGACGTCACCCCCATCGTCGTCCACGCTCTTCGGCCACCAGTTGTCCTCCACCGTGAGTTCCACGGGGACGCCGAGGCCCTGCCACATTTCGAGGGAATCGGTATCCGACCCTGTCCCTGTCCGGCCGTCGCCGGCGTAGACCGTGGCGTGCAGCCGGCCGGGGTCGATGCCCAGCCCCTCGGTGAGCAGCTCGTACCCCCAGTCGAGGCTGAGCGGGCCCCCGTAGTCGCCGAGCGACCAGGTGCCGAGCATCTCGAAGACCGTCAGGTGGGTGGTGTCCCCGACCTCGTCCAGGTCCGTGGTGCGCAGACAGCGCTGCACGTTCACCAGACGCTTCCCCAGCGGATGAGGGCGGCCCTCCAGGTACGGGGTGAGCGGGTGCATCCCGGAGGTGGTGAAGAGTACGGAGTCGCCGGGGGGCGGCAGCAGGGTCGAGCCGGTGATCCGGCGGTGGCCGCGTTCTTCGTAGAACTCGATGAACGTCCTGACCAGCTGGTCTGTACGCATGGGGTGGCTCCTTCGCGTGTAGCGGGGGAGGCACCGGAGAACGGGACCGTTCAGTCACCCGGCCGGGGCCGGGGGGCCACGGCACTGCCGACGGACCGTTTCCGGTCGCCGGGGGGAGGGAAAGTCAGGCGGCGGCAACCGGCGAGCTGGTCGCTCGCGCGGTCGCGGTGGTGCTGGGGCCGGTGACGTTCATACGGTCGACGTTAACGGCCCCGCCCTGCTGAAGCACGCGCATTTCCGCCCGGGGATGCGCAGCGGGCGTGCTCGGCGGGCGGCGCAGTTCGCGGAGGCGGAGGCCCACTGCTTCCAGGACGCCCGCCCGCTTCCCGGTGCCGGGCCTCGGCGGCGGCTGTCCCGCTGCTGCCTCTTCCATGCGGCCCAGGTTGCCGAAACGGCATGGATTCTTGCAAGGGCGGCAGGCAGGGGTGCACCTTCCTCATCAGGAAGCAGGGAGACGAAAGGAATCAGCATGAGCAGCGACACCACCGGTACCACCGACTCCGCCGCGTTCTGGGAGAACCACTACGCCGGCGTCGACCCGCAGTGGGGCACCCGTCCCAACGCCGTGCTCGCCGAGGTCGTCACCGCCCTGGCCCCCGAGCCGGGCGGCGGCGCTCGCGCGCTCGACCTCGGCTGCGGGCACGGCGGTGACGCCCTGTGGCTCGCCTCGCTCGGCTGGGACGTCACCGCGGTCGACGTCTCGGCCACCGCCCTGGAGCGCGTCGCCGCCGGGGCCGCCGCGGCCGGGCTGACCGACCGCGTCCACCCGAGCCGGCACGACCTCGCCCGGTCCTTCCCCGACGGGACCTTCGAGCTCGTCACCGCCAGCTACTTCCACACCCCTGTGGAGATCCCCCGCGAACAGGTGCTCCGGCGCGCCGCCGACGCCGTCGCCCCCGGCGGGCTCCTGGTGCTCGTCGAGCACGCCTCGCTCGCGCCCTGGTCCTGGCGGGCCGGCCACGAGGACGTGACGTTCCCCGGCCCCGACGACGTACGCGCGTCCCTGGAACTCGGCGACGGATGGCACACCGAGCGGTGCCACGCGCCCACGCGCACCGCCACCGGGCCCGGCGGCGAGACGGCGACCGTCACCGACAACGTCATCGCCGTCCGCCGCGGCCGCCACGGCTGAGTTACGGCTGCGCGTCCGGCTCCGCCCGCCTGGCCGGAGCTGCCGGGCCCGACGGGTCCGGGGCCACCGCGTCCTGGGCCGTCACCCGGCCCTGCCCGGCGATCTCCCGGGTCTGCTCGGCCACCCACTCGGGGCTGATCGCCGGAGGTTCGCCCGGGGCCTCTTCGTTCACGAACAGGCAGAACGGGTGGCCCACCGGGTCGAACATCACCCGTACGTCGTGCTGCGGCTGGAACTCCGCGGGCCTCGCGCCCTCCGCGACCGCGTGGGCCACGGCCGTCTCCAGGTCCGCCACCTCGAAGTCCAGGTGCAGCATCATCAGCTGGTCGCCGGGGGAGGCGGGCCAGACCGGGGGCACGTACGGCTCCGAGGTCTGGAAGCCCAGGCCCGAGCCGCCGCCGGGCGGGAGGAGCTTCACCCAGCCGGGCTCCTCCTGTACGGGCTCCCACCCCAGGAGGCGGCGGTAGAAGCCCGCCAGTTCCGCTGCGTCCGGTGCGTCGAGCACCGTGCTGGACAGGGTCAGGGACGGGCGGGGCGTGGCCATGGTGTGCCTCCTCGTGCCGGGAGCGCGCCGGGATGCGCCCGGGATGCGCCGGAAACGTGCCGGTACGTCTACCCCGCACCGGCACGTTCACCGGCCGGGCCCGGCCCCGCCCCCTCCCGACTCACCCCGCGATGTCCTCGTACCCCTCGATCTCGCGCGGGTTCCGCGTCCCCGGGCCCACGTACGTCGCCGACGGGCGCACCAGCCGGCCCGTGCGCTTCTGTTCCAGGATGTGCGCCGACCAGCCCGCCGTCCGCGCACACGTGAACATCGACGTGAACATGTGCGCCGGGACCTCCGCGAAGTCCAGCACGATCGCCGCCCAGAACTCCACGTTCGTCGCCAGCACCCGGTCCGGGCGGCGGTTGTGCAGCTCCTCCAGCGCCGCCTTCTCCAGCGCCTCCGCCACCTCGAAGCGCGGCGCCGCCAGCTCGCGGGCCGTGCGGCGCAGGACGCGGGCGCGCGGGTCCTCGGCGCGGTAGACGCGGTGGCCGAAGCCCATCAGGCGCTCGCCCCGGTCCAGCGCCTGCTTCACGTACGCGGACGCGTCGCCCGTACGCTCGATCTCCTCGATCATGCCGAGGACCCGGGACGGGGCGCCGCCGTGCAGCGGGCCCGACATCGCGCCCACCGCGCCGGACAGGGCCGCCGCTACGTCCGCGCCCGTCGAGGCGATGACCCGGGCCGTGAACGTGGACGCGTTCATGCCGTGCTCCGCCGCCGACGTCCAGTACGCGTCGACCGCCTTCACGTGCTTCGGGTCCGGCTCGCCGCGCCAGCGGATCATGAAACGCTCGACCACCGAGTGCGCCTTGTCGATCTCGTTCTGCGGCACCATCGGCAGCCCCTGGCCGCGCGCCGACTGGGCGACGTACGACAGCGCCATCACGGCCGCCCGCGCCAGGTCGTCGCGGGCGGTCGCCTCGTCGATGTCCAGCAGCGGCTTCAGGCCCCAGACGGGGGCGAGCATCGCCAGCGCCGACTGCACGTCGACCCGGATGTCACCCGAGTGCACGGGGATCGGGAACGGTTCGGCGGGCGGCAGACCGGGGTTGAACGCCCCGTCCACCAGCAGGCCCCACACATTGCCGAAGGAGACGTGACCGACCAGATCCTCGATGTCGACCCCGCGATAGCGGAGCGAACCGCCTTCCTTGTCCGGTTCGGCGATCTCCGTTTCGAACGCGACGACTCCCTCAAGACCGGGTACGAAGTCGGACATCAGGCGGCTCCCTCAGTTCGGCGGCGGATGGGCGACGGCCCTGTGGCCCCGGTGCCTCCGTGCGTCAGCGCCCCGGAGCCCCCCATAAGGCCCGCCCCAAGATATTGGCGGGTTCCCACGGAGCGGGGAAGCGTGACATCCGGCACAGGACCCCATTTCGGCGGTGCGTGGTTACCGGCCCTCCCCGCCGGGCACACTGCGCCGCTGCGGCAGGATGGGCCCGTGCCCACACCAGAAGGTTCTTCGGGACCTCTCCCCGACGATTCCACCATCGATCCCGCGGCCATGCGCGAGCAGTACCGCTCCGAGGACTTGCTGGAGTCCGACCTCAGCCCCGACCCGATGGTCCAGTTCGCCCGCTGGTTCCGCCAGGTCGCGGTGGGCGGGGCGCTCCACGAGCCCAACGCCATGGTCGTCTCCACCGCCTCCACGGAAGGCCGCCCCTCCTCGCGTACGGTCCTGCTGAAGCAGTACGACGACCGGGGCTTCGTCTTCTTCACGAACTACGGCTCCCGCAAGGGCCGCGAGCTGGCCGCCAACCGTCACGTCTCGCTGCTCTTCCCCTGGCACCCCATGGCCCGCCAGGTGATCGTCTCCGGCACCGCCTCCCGGATCTCCCGCGAGGAGACCGTCGGCTACTTCCGTACCCGGCCGCACGGCTCCCAGCTCGGCGCGTGGGCCAGCGACCAGTCCACGGTGATCGGCTCCCGAGAGGAGCTCATCGAGCGGTACGAGGAGCTGGCCGCGCGCTATCCGGAGGGCGAGAAGGTGCCCGCCCCGCCCGACTGGGGCGGCTTCCGTGTCGTCCCGGAGACCATCGAGTTCTGGCAGGGGCACGGGAACCGGCTGCACGACCGGCTGCGGTACGTCAGGGAGGACGGGGCCTGGAAGGTGGAGCGGCTCTGCCCGTAGGGCACCCGCGTCACCTGCGAAAACACCCGGAAAACGCAGAAACCCGCAGGCTCTGGTTCCTCCGTGCACAGAGGAGCCGGCCGGACTTACCGGCGAGCCTGCGGGTCGGTGACTGCTTGGGATTGGCCGGCGACCGGCCCAGCACTGCAAAAGAGTGCGACGACGGGCGTCAGCCCGCAGCCACCTCACGAGTCCGAAGAGAAATCACTTCCGGAACACCTCCTTTCCTGTGTGCTCCACAGCCTACGAGCGCCCCCGATCGCGGTTCAACCGATTTATTCGCCGGACCGGGTCGAAAGATTTGGGTGAAGTGGATGTGTGCTGGGTCACGTTCGAGTTGAATGGTCTGACGTGCAGCAATACACGCGGCGACGCGTGGGGAAACGGCCGACACGTTCTGCGGGGGGTGCGGAGTGGGTGCTTCCAGGAGCAGCGGGACCACCGACGAGCTCGGACCGGACGAGGATTCCGGCGGCGGGCCGCCGGGGCTCTCCGCCGACCCCGGGGCCCGGGCCGACGAGGGCGGGATCCCCGGTGCGCCCGACGGGTCCGAACTGCTGGCGGCGCTGCTCGACGGCATGGACGCCGCGCTCTGCGCGTTCGACGCGGCCGGCACGGTCACCCACTGGAACCGCGAGGCCGAACGCGTCCTCGGCTGGTCGACGGACGAGGCCGTCGGCCGCAGCGGCTTCGCCGGCTGGGCGGTGCGCCGGGCCGACGCGGACGAGGTGCAGGCGCGGCTGATGTCGGCCATGGACGCGCCGGGGCGGCAGGTGCACGAGTTCGCGCTGCTGCGCAAGGACGGCGGCCGGGTGCTGGTGCGGACCCAGTCCGCCGGGGTGCGGGCCGCGGACGGGCAGCCGGCCGGGGTCTACTGCGCGTTCAGCGAGGTGCACGCCCAGATCGACCTGGAGCGGGCCATCGCGCTGAGCGAGGCGCTGCTGGAGGACGCGTCCTGGGGCGTGGCCCTCGTCGACGTCGACCTGCGCCCGACGGTCGTCAACGCGTACGCCTCCCGGGCGCTCGGCGGGGGCCGGACCACCCTCCTCGGCCGTCCGCTCGGCGAGCTGGTCGTCCAGGGCGTCGAGGAGCTGGAGGCGGCCCTGCACCACGTGCTCGCCGAAGGGGCCCCGAGCGCCCCGGCCGAGCTGTGGGTGACGCTGCGGACGGCGGAGGGCGAGCGCCGCCGGTGCTGGCGCAGCGGATTCCTGCGGCTGGCCTCGCCGCTGGCGGAGGAGCCGGTTCCGCTCGGGGTGGGGTGGCTGTTCCAGGACGTCACCGCCGCCAAACTCGCCGAGCAGGAGGCCGACCGGCAGCGGTTCCGGACGAGCCAGCTGCACCGGGCCGCCCGTACGGCCTCCGAGTGCGAGGACCCGATGGAGGCGGCGACCTCCCTGCTGGACTTCGCGCTCGCCGGGTTCGCCGACCACGTCCTGGTCGACCTGGTGGCGGGCGAGCGCCTGGTGCGTACGGCCGCCACACCGTTCGACGCCCCGGGCCCCTGCCTCCCGGTCTCCGCCGGCGCCATCCCGGCCCGTTACGGCCCCGGCCACCCGGCCCTCCAGTCGGTCGAGCGCACCGGCACCGTCCGGACGAGCGCCGCCGCCGGTGACGCCGATCCGGCCGCCTGGGCCGTGGAGCGCCGCTGGCCCCGGGACGCGGCGCACGCGCTCTGCGCGGTGCTCCGGAGCCGGGGCCGGACGCTGGGCGTGCTGACGTTCCTCCGCGCCGCGAACCGGGCCGCGTTCGAACGTACCGACACGGCGTACGCGGAAACGGTCGCGGCCCGGGTCGCGGGGGCGGTCGACCTGGCCCAGGTGACGGGGGCGGCGGACAGGCTTTAGGAGCGCCCCCGGGGGGCCCGTGAGGGGCCTCTGGGAGCGGTCGACCTTGTTCAGATGGCGGGCCCCCTTGCCCCCGCCCCCCTCGCGCTGGGCCCCCTCACGCCGCGTGCAGCGCCAGCGTCGGAGACAGGCGCGACGCCCGCACCGCCGGGTACAGGCCCGCCACCGTGCCGATCACCAGCGTCGCGCCGAAGCCGCCGCCGACCGCCCACAGCGGGACCACCCACGGCACTCCGCCGGAGTGCGCGTACACCCCCGTCGCCGCCGCGCCCAGCGCCACGCCCGCCAGACCGCCCAGGCCCGACAGCATCAGCGACTCCGTGACGAACTGGATCCGGATCTGGCCCCTCGTCGCGCCCAGCGAGCGGCGCAGGCCGATCTCGTACCGCCGCTCCAGGACCGAAATGATCATGGTGTTGGCGACTCCGACGCCCCCGACGAGCAGCGCGATACCGCCCAGGCCCAGCAGCAGGCTGCTGAACGCCCCCTCGGTCGCCGCCTTCGCGCGGAGCGCCGACGACGGGTCGGTGACCTTCACGTTCTGCGGGTTCTGCGGGTCGACCGTCGCCGCCATCACCTTGCGCACGTCCTCCACCGCAGAGTCCGCCGAGCGCTCGTACACCGATGTCGGGTGGCCGTCGAAGTCCAGCAGGCGCTTCGCGCCCTCCCAGCCGACCAGGGCGGAACGTTCGATCTCCGGGGCGAGGGGGAGCGGGGCGAGGATGCCGGTGACGGTGAAGTATCGGTCGCCCAGCCACACTTGCTCGCCCGGCTTCGTCACCCCCAGGCGCTCCGCCGCCACATGGCCGAGCACGACCGAGGGGTAGCGGCCGGTCGCCGCGTTCAGCCAGCCGCCGCTGCTGACCTCGCCGCGCAGGACGCGCAGCAGGTCGGCGGTCGTCGCCCGGACCGCGATCCCGCCGGTGTCGTCCTCGTCGACCTTGTCGGTGCGGCGTACGGTCGCGTTCAGATCGGCCGTCGCGCCCACGTCCTGGACGCCCTTGATCCGGCCCACCATCGCGACCGACTCCTCCGGCAGCTTCACCTCTTCCCCGGCGAACATCGACTCACCGGGCGATGCGACGAGGAGATTGGTGCCCAGCTTGTCCAGCTCGCGCAGAAGCTGGGCCTGGCTGGAGGCGGAGATGCCGACCACCGAGATCATCGTGGCGATGCCGATGGCGATGCCCAGGGCCGAGAGCACCACCCGCATCGGGCGGCTGCGCAGTCCGGACGAGCCGACGTGGGCCACGTCCCGGGGGCTCAGCCGGGCCGCTTTCAGTCGGTCCCGGCCCCGACCCCTGTCCTGGCCCCGGCCCCGGCCGTGCGGGGCGCTCACAGCTCCGCTCCCGTCGTCACCGCGAGCCCGTGGGTCACGTCCGCGACCACCTGGCCGTCCCGGATCCGCACCTCGCGCGGCAACTGCGCCGCGATCTCCGTGTCGTGCGTGATGACCGCGATCGTGGCCCCCTCCCGGTTCAGGTCGCGCAGCAGCCCCATCACCGCCTCCCCGGACGCCGAGTCGAGCGCCCCGGTCGGCTCGTCCGCCAGCAGCAGCGCGGGTTCGCCGACGACCGCCCGGGCGATGGCGACCCGCTGCTTCTGGCCGCCGGACAGCTGGTGCGGCTTGTGGTCGAGGCGGTCCGCGAGGCCGACCCGGTCCAGGGCCTCGGCCGCCCTGCGGCGGCGCACCGAGCGGGGGAGGCCCGAGTAGAGCAGGCCCTCCGCCACGTTGTCGCGGGCGCTGACGCCCGGCACCAGGTGGAACGCCTGGAAGACGAAGCCCACGTGCTGGGCGCGCAGCGCGGAGAGCCTGCGGTCGGAGAGCGCCGCCACGTCGTGGCCCGCGATGTGGACGGAGCCGGCGGTCGGGCGGTCCAGGGTGCCGATGATGTGCAGCAGCGTGGACTTGCCGGAGCCCGACGGGCCCACGATGCCGAGGAGTTCGCCCTCCTCGACGGTGAGGTCCACCCCGCGCAGCGCGGCGACCGGGCCCGGGTACTCCTTGGTGACGCCGGCGAGGGCGACGACCGTACGGGGGTGGGGCGCCGGGCCCGTGGCGGCGTCGGTGCTCATATCTTCGGCACCCCGACCTTCATGTCCTCGCGCAGACCGCCGCCGGACACCTCGACCCGGCCCTCGGCGAACATGCCCAGCTCGATCTTCACCTCACGGGACGTGCCGCCCTGGACGACCTGGAGGCCGAAGCCGCCGCCGGGCAGGGCCAGCAGCGCGTTCACCGGGACGGTCAGGACGTCCTTCCGGGTCTCGCCCGTCAGGTTCACCGTGACCGGCGACTGGTCGAAGCCGCCGACCTCGTCCGGGTCGTCGAAGGAGACGGTCAGCGTCACCTTGGGGGTGTCGTCCTGCGGGTCGTCGCCGGGCTTCGCGGTCCGGCCCACCGACGAGACCTTCCCGGGCGCGGTCGTGCCGTCCGGCAGCTCCACCTCGACCTTCGTGCCCGCCTTCGCCAACTGGCTCTCCGCAACCTCAAGCTGGAAGGTGACGATGCGCTCGGAGCCGGTCGTTTCGAGGACCGGGGCGCCCGGCTGGGCCTGTTCGCCCACGCCCGCCCCGACTCTCTTGATCCGGACCGTCCCCGGGGCGAACGTGACGTCCCCCGGCCCGACCTTCCCGGTCTGCTTCGCGTCGTGGGACTTCTGCCAGCGCTTGACGGCCGCCGCCGTCAGTTCGGTGTACTCCTGGTCCGGGGTGAAGCCCGTGTAGCCCAGCTCCGCGAGATTGCGCTCCAGCTGCTCCACGTCCCGGCCCTTGTCGCCCGGCTTCAGCGTCCGGTACATGGGCCCGGAGCCGTACATCAGACGGACCGGCCGCCCGTCGACCTCGTACAGCCGCTCGTTGCGCTCCACGGTCGAGCCGGTGCGCGGCGTCCAGGTCACGGTGCCCGCCGCGCCCGCGTTGACCTTGCGCTCCTTGTCGTAGCCGAGCGTCCCGTCGGCCTGGGCGCTGTCGCGCAGGTCCCCGCGCTCGACCGCGGCGGTGGCCGGGGGCAGCCCGGTGTTCTTCGCCGCGCCGGCCTCCTCCTCGCCGCCGAGCTGCGTGAGGGCGACCGAGCCGGCCGTCACCGCGAGCACGGCGACCGCCACCGCCGCCGTCACGGCCCGTCCCCGCTTCATCGGCCGGCGCTTTCGCACGCCTTGTTGGCCTTCTCGAACTTCTTCATGTCCTTCGACTTGAGCGCGGGCGCCGCCTGCATCGCCCCGCCGTCGAACTTCGGGTCGGGCATGTCGAAGCCGTTCTGGCGCATGCACCGGGCGTAGGCGACCATCTTGTCCTTCTCGGCCTGCGTCAGCTCCTTGGGCCCGCCGCCGACCGCCTTGTCCTCGCAGGCCTTGAACGCCTTCTCCATCTTCTCCTTGCCCATCGAGCCGCCGTCGATGGTCACTCCCATGCCGTTCTCGCCCGGCTTCGGCTCGGGGATGTCCAGGCCCTGCTCCCGGAGGCACTTACGGTGCTCCAGCGCCTGGTCCTCCTTCGTCTTCTTGCCGTCGGACGCCGATCCGCCGTCCTTCGTCCCGCCGCCGTCGCCCGAGCACGCGGTGGCGGTCAGGGCGAGGGCGGCGGCCAGCGCACAGGCCGCGGCGAGGGAACGACCGCGTGAGCGCGCGGCGGCCCGGCCGGAAAGGGTCTGGTTCATGGAGGCTCCTCGTCGGTTGCCGACAGGTCGGGTACGTCGGCCCGAGCGTGCGCGAGGACGCTGTTTCGTTTCTCTCAGCGAGGATGCTTACACCGACGAAACATCGCTTTCGGGTACACAGGGCCCATGCGTGTGCTGGTGGTGGAGGACGAGGAATTCCTGGCGGAGATGATCGCCGAGGGGCTGCGCCGTGACGCCGTCGCCGTGGACATCGCCCCCGACGGGCGGGCGGCACTGGAGCGGCTGCGGTTCGGCGCGTACGACGTGATGATCCTCGACCGCGATCTGCCGGGGCTGCACGGCGACGAGGTGTGCCGCCGGGTCGTCGCCCTGCGTCTGCTCACCCGCATCCTGATGCTCACCGCCGCCGGGACCGTACGGGACCGGGTGGCCGGCCTCGGGCTCGGCGCCGACGACTACCTGACCAAGCCGTTCGCGTACGACGAACTCCTCGCCCGGGTCCTCGCGCTGGGCCGCCGCGCCCGCCCCGCCCTGCCGCCCGTCCTGGAACGGGCCGGACTGACGCTCGACACCGCCCGCCGCCAGGTCTGCCGCGACGGACGCTTCCTCTCCCTCTCCCGCAAGGAGTTCGCCGTGCTGGAAACCCTGCTGCGGGCCGAGGGCGCCGTCGTCAGCGGCGACGACCTGATCGAGGAGGTGTGGGAGCAGGACACCAGCTACCGCACCAACGCGGTCCGCGTCACCCTCTCCAAACTCCGTACGAAACTGGGAGCGCCACCCGTGATCGAGACCGTGCCCGGAGCCGGATACCGCATCGGGGACGGCGGCCCGGCCCCCGACGCCCCCGCGACCGGGAGCGGCACCCCGTGAACAGCGAGCGCGCCCGTATCACCGCCCTGTACGGCGGACTGCTGGTCATGGCCGGCGTCCTGCTCCTGACCATCGTCTATCTCCTGGTCAGCGAGAACGTGTACGCCGGGATCGTCACGGCCGTCGCCCCGGCCGTCCCCACCGCCCGGCTGGAGGCCGGGGTGGCCACCCCGGCCCTGCCCGCCTCGGGCTGGGCGCAGACGGCTCTCATCGAACCCGGTCAGTACGCGGTCGCGCGGAAGGTCAGCACCGCCGCCGGGGACGCCGCGCTCAGCCAGCTGCTGACCGTCTCCGGGGTCTCCCTCGCCGTCTACTCCGCGCTCTCCGTCGCCCTCGCCTGGTGGATGGCGGGCCGGGTGCTGCGGCCGGTCGGCGTCATCACCGCCCGCGCCCGCCGGCTCTCCGGCTCCAACCTGCACGAACGCCTCGCGCTGAAGGCCCCGCCCGGTGAGCTCAAGGAGCTGGCCGACACCTTCGACGGGATGCTCGACCGGATCGAGCAGCTCGTCGCCGCCCGGCAGCGGTTCGCCGCCAACGCCGCCCACGAACTGCGCACCCCGCTCGCCGTGCAGCGGGCCGCCGCCGAGATCGGGCTCGCCGACGACCCGCCGCCCGAGAAGGTCGCCTGGATCCGGGACAAGCTCATCGACACCGCCGCCAACAGCGAGCGGCTCATCGAGGGGCTGCTGCTCCTCGCGGTCTCGGACGAGGGGTTGCGGCGGCGGGAGCGGGTCGCGCTGGACGAGACCGTCTCCACGGTCACCGAGGCGCTGGCGGCCGAGGCGAAGGAACGGGACATCGCCGTCGAGGTGGCGGCCCGGCCGGTGACGGTCGAGGGCGACGCGGTCCTGCTGGACCACCTCGTGCACAACCTGGTCGCCAACGCGCTGCGCCACAACCATCCCGGCGGGACCGTACGGGTCCGGGTCGGGCCGGACGGGCTGGAGGTCGCCAACACCGGGCCCGAGGTGGATCCGGCCACCGTGCCGCTGCTGTTCGAACCGTTCCGCCGGGCGCGGGCCCGCCGCCACGCACCCGGCGAGGGCGCGGGTCTCGGGCTCTCCATCGTGGCGTCGGTGGCGCGGGCGCACGGCGGGGACGTCGGCGCGCGGGCCAATCCGGGCGGCGGGCTGACGTCCCGGGTCGTCCTCCCGCCCTGTACCCCGCAGGCCGCGGCTCAGTGGCGTTAGCTCAGTGGCGGTAGAAGATCCGGTCCCGGTACTCCGCCATGACCCGGCCGTTCCACTCGTGGCCGCCGTCGACGTTCCCCGAGCGCAGCATCGGCGGCTCGACGCCCCGGGCCGCCAGCCGCTCGACGGCGGCCGCCAGCATCGCCTGCATGATCGCGCTGGTCACCACGGTCGAGGCGGGGGCGAAGGGGGCCTCGACGCCGGGGGCCGTCAGCTCCGCGTCGCCGATCGCGATCTTGCTGTCCAGGACGATGTCGCAGTGGTCCCGGAGGAAGCCGCCCGAGGCGTGCCGGGAGCGGGTGTTCTCCGCGTACGCGACCGAGGTGACGCCGATGACCTTCAGCCCGAGGGCGCGGGCGTTCTGCGCCATCTCCACCGGCAGGGCGTTGCGCCCGGACAGCGAGACGATCACCAGGAGGTCCCCGGCGGTGGCGGGGCTGGAGTCCAGGACGGCCGAGGCGAGTCCGTCGACCCGCTCCAGCGCCGAGCCGAGCGTGGCGGGCATGACGTCCACGCCGACGACGCCGGGCACGGTGAGCAGGTTCATCAGCGCGAGGCCGCCCGCCCGGTAGACGACGTCCTGGGCGGCCAGCGAGGAGTGGCCCGCACCGAAGGCGAAGAGCCGGCCGCCCGACTCCACGGTGTCCGCGACGGCCGCGCCGGCCGCGGCGATGCTGTCCGCCTCCTCGTCCCGCACCCGCGTCAGCAGGCCGATCGCCGCATCGAAGAACTGACCGGCCAGCTTGCTGTCGCTCATCGGGGAGAGCCCTTTCGACGGGGTGTGGGGCGGGTGGTGCGGCGGGCTTCCGGCGGTTCGGGAATGCCTGTGCCGCCGATCACGTTGCGGTCTGGACCAGTGGACTGTCAATACCGCCCGGCGACCCCGCCCGTACGCACTTCCACCGGTCTTCCACCGGGGCGGCACGGTTGTCGGCGCTATGCGTCAGAATTGGTGCAGGGCCATCGCACGACGTTTTCTAGTCAGAGCATGAGGGGCACGTATGTCCGGACTGATCGACACCACGGAGATGTATCTCCGCACCATCCTCGAACTGGAAGAGGAAGGCGTGGTCCCGATGCGCGCCCGCATCGCCGAACGGCTGGACCAGAGCGGTCCGACGGTCAGCCAGACGGTGGCCCGCATGGAGCGCGACGGACTGGTCCAGGTCGCGGGGGACCGCCACCTGGAGCTGACCGAGGAGGGCCGCCGCCTCGCCACCCGCGTCATGCGCAAGCACCGGCTCGCCGAGTGTCTGCTCGTGGATGTGATCGGCCTGGAGTGGGAGCAGGTGCACGCCGAGGCCTGCCGCTGGGAGCACGTGATGAGCGAGGCGGTGGAGCGGCGGGTGCTGGAGCTGCTGCGCCACCCGACGGAATCGCCGTACGGGAATCCCATCCCGGGCCTGGAGGAGCTGGGCGAGAAGGCCGGGGCCGAGTCGTTCCTGGACGCCTCCATGGTGAGCCTGGCCGAGCTGGACCCGGGCGCCGAGGGCAAGACCGTGGTGGTGCGGCGGATCGGGGAGCCGATCCAGACCGACGCCCAGCTGATGTACACGCTGCGCAGGGCCGGGGTGCAGCCCGGGTCCGTCGTGAGCGTGACCGAGTCGCCCGGCGGGGTGCTGGTCGGCTCCAGCGGGGAGGCGGCCGAGCTGGACACCGAGGTCGCCTCGCACGTGTTCGTCGCCAAGCGCTGACACGGCGGCCGGCCCCGCGCCGGCCTCGGCAACACAACCGTGATGTGCGCTTGCCGATTTCCGTCCCGAACGGCAGCGGCCGGACGCGTCACATGCCAGGCTGAGGCCAGGCAGAGGACCTGAGGGTGTCGGCCGGCTCCGGCCGGCACGGTCGGGGAGGGAGCAGGGAATGCGCCCGTCGTACCATCACGCGCACCGCACGGTGCCCGGCACACTGCGCCCTGCCCCGGTCCCGGCCGGTGCGGGGCGCCTCGCGCCGCCGCCTGCCATCGTTGTCGAGGCCGTCGTGGGCCGTCCCCGCACAGGGGGCGGC
>NZ_JBHXJG010000047.1:0-35186 GCF_042723425.1 Streptomyces sp. NPDC058375
GCCAACTTCTCAGCGGCGTCGCGGCGCTTCACGCCCTTCGGGTCCATGATCACGCCGGCGCCGGCTCCGGGAGTGCCGTTCCAGTCACGGAGCTTCTGGGCGACCGCCCCGACCCGCGCATCGTCGGGGCCCGCATCGATGTAGAACAGGGACTCATCGACCGGGCTGTCGTCTCCACCCCAGCGAACCACGCCTTCACAGTCGGCAAGGATGTCGCGGAGCGTCATCTCCTGCAGGGGGAAGAGGCCACCCTTGGCGCTCGCGCCGGGACGGATCTGCACGGCGGTCCCCGATGCGAGATTCGACTCCGGGCGGTTCTTGCGAAGGTCGCCGATCTCGCGCCATCCGGCGAGATCGACATCGCTGAGCTGCTCGATCTCGTAGTGGAATCGGCGGATCACATGGACGAGGATCGCCTCTGCGTCACCGATGCGGATATCGACACGGAGACCCGGACCTGCGACAGGTCGAGTCCACACGGTCGAGACGTGGTTCGCTTCCTTCTCGAGGGTCCACCCGTTGGCAGAGGCAGGCAGCTTCTTCGCCTGCTTCGTGGGCGCGGCCAGGGCTGTCGCAGGCGCGAGGGACTGCACGGCCGCTACGAGGCCGATTACGGCGGCGCTCTGGACGACAGTCCGTCTTGTCATACCGTTCTGCACGCTGTGTATTCCTTTCCTACAGGATGATCATGAGCGTGAACGTGGGAATCAGAGTCACCAGCAGAGCTGCCGGGGCATACGTCCACCAGTTCAGCGTGGTCCTGCGCCGGATGGGCCAATTGGCCAGGCCCCAGAGCAGGACCGACACCGTCAGTACGGGTACTCCGACCAGCAGCATGGGAATGATGCCGTCGTTCTCCGTCGGTTCTCGCTGAGTCCAACCCAGCGACGCCAGTGGCCCGTTCGAGGCGATATACCAGAGGAGCCAGACCGGAACGACGCCCGGGATTCCCAGCAGCAGGTTCACGCCCACGGCGATGCCCGCCCACTTCCGCACGATCCCGGTACTCCTGTTCACGGTCGAGGTCAGTTGTTGCGCGAGAGCTGGTTGTAGTTCTCCAGCACGTTGTAGAGGCCGATCAGCTCACGGCCGTACTTCGCCGCATCGTCGCCGGTGCCGTTGTACCTGGCCAGCAGAGCCTGAGTCTGGGCCTGGCTGGTCGTCAGGCTCGGCCTGGCGATTCCGAGCTGGTGCGCGTTGTACACCGTCAGGTAGGCGACGGAGCGGATGTTGTAGGTCGGGTCCTCGTGCAGGTCGTTCCACACGGCCTCGGTGTCGGCACCGGTCAGCGGCGTGCCATTGATGATGCCCTGCTGCATGCAGTAGTTGCGGGCATCGATCGTCACCCACGCGAATATCTGCCCCCAGCCGGTACTGCAGTCGTCGTCTAGGCCGCTTTTGACCGCCGTGTCGGCTGCGAAGTCAAAGGGGTTCAACTTGCGCAGCTCCCAGAGGACGGGAGCCTGGATCAGCGCCTTGCGGAGCTTGAGCTGCCGGGCGAGCGAGGTGAAGAGCCAGTCCGCGCTCAGGACGAGATCAAAGGCCTTGGTGGTGGAGATGCCTCCCAGAGTGGCCCAGTCCTCGTCGGTCCAGCCGTCACCACCGGTCTCCGGGACTCCGATCGACTCCAGATAGCTTTTGACGTCCGCAAGCATCGCATTGCGGTAGGCATCCTTGTCGAGACCGACGTCCAGTCCTTCGGCGTAGCCGCCGGCGTCGAAGAGGCCCTGGCCCGTGTCGCGGCCGGACGCGATGTTCTTGTCGATCTCGATTGCGCCGCTGCCCGATCCCACGGTGATCGTGGCGATCTGGTCGAAGGCCCAGTTCGTCGGCATCGGATAACCCAGATTTCCTGAGAAGCCGCTCGACATGTCCGATACGAAACTGGTAACCGAGTACCCCGCGTCCGCGACCCGCTGGCAGACGTTTCGCGGTCCGTACACGCCCACGCCGTAGCCGGAGTTCTCGCTGATCGCGCGCATGATGCCGCGGAAGTGCGGAATGATGTACTGGCTCACCTCGCCGTCCATCGCATCGTAGTCGACGGCGAAGTAGATGATGGATCCGGACTTGAAGCCGTGGTACTGGGCCCAGTCGATCGCCTGGAACGCATCGCTGGTGCCCTGGTTGTAGCTGAAGTAGTCCGCCGACCGGCTCCACGTCTGGAAGATCGGGAAACAGCGCAGCCCGTATTCCTTGATGGTGGCCAACTCGCCGGGCTGGATCTGCTTCTCCGGCAGACTGGTGGTGGACGGGTTGAAGAGGTAGCGGCCGATGTACTTGTATCCGGCGTCCTTGAGCGCCTGTGCGCGGGGCGGAGTGACCATCGTGACGCCGTCGCATGCCGTACCCGGACGGCTCTGGTCGCCGTACGAGACGAGCAGCGAGGCCCAGGTCGAGAAGTTGCCGGTGCCGGTGACGGGGAGTTTGACGAACGACTGGAAGCTTTCCACGCCGGCCTGAACCGTGGCCGTGAAGTCCCCGAAGGGGACATTGCGCTTGTTCAGGATCATCGCGGCGGTGAACAGCCTCGCCCAGACACCGGTGGTCCCGACCGAAACGGTGTGGGACTTCAGGCCGGACTGGGTGCCGGGCCCGAAGACACCGTTCGCGACTCCGTCAGCCATGCCCAGTTCGTACTGGATGGCGAACAGCATCGACTTGGCCACATCGCGCGAGTGGTGGCCGTCGCAGGGGATGATGTAGAAGTCCTTGCGAAGGATGTAGCGACCGTTCAGCCATTGCTGGATGGAACGGATGGCGGACGAACCGTTGCTGACGGTGACGTAGGCGTCCATGTTGAACAGGCCCTTGACGACCTTCGGCCACAAGGAGCTGCCCGGATATGTCGTGCTCACGCCCATGTTGGCGTGCAGCTTCTCGACGGAGTCCTTCACCCGGGAGTTGTAGGTGCCGTCGATCTCTCCCCCGTCGTAGCCCTTGCAGTAAAGGGCGGACTGGATGATGCGGCAGAAGTTCGCCGACGGGATGGTCGTCTCGTCCAGCTTTCCGTACTTCGAGGCGATCGTTGACAGCGTGGTGGGGCCGAAGCTGTCCGACAGGGCGGTGATGCCCATCTCGTACTGAAGGGCCCGCGTGAGCGCGTACATGACGGTCCACCCGGTCTGACCGTTCTCGTCCAGCTTGGATATTCCCAGCGTGGCCCCGTTGTTGTATGTGGTGTTGATGAATCTCTGGGCGAGACGAACCATCTCGTCGGCCATGCCTGTCTCCTGTCATGTGATGTCGATGGGAGCGGAAGGGTGTAGGTGAGTGGGTCAGCGCCGTAGCGCCTCGACCGGTTGGATACGGCTTGCACGCCACGAGGGATACAGGCCGGCCACCAGGCCGGTGGCGAGTCCGAGCGCGGGCGCGACGGCGAGGGTCACGGGGTCGAGGACGGGCGTCCATGCGTTGTGGAGCGAGACACCGACGACGGCCGAAGTGCCGATTGAGGTTCCTGCGACCCCTCCGAGCAGGCCGAGAGCGGCCGATTCGGTCAGGAACTGCCACGTTATGTGTCGTCCCCGGGCTCCCAGCGCACGTCTCAGACCGATCTCGCTGATGCGCTCCATGACCGCGACGAGCGTCGTGTTGGCGATGCCGACGGCGCCGATGACGAGACAGACGATCGACAGCAGCAGGAAGAGCTGCCCCAGATCGTTGCTGACGGCATTGCGCAAGGCCTTGGGGTTGGGCGGCGGGATGGAGCGCAGATACTCCGGGTGGTCCGGGCGCAGGGCCAGGGCCGCCTCGTCCGCGACCTGAGGCGCGGCCCCGAGCCTCGTGGAGATGAGCATCTTGGCGCGCTCGCCGTTCGGGGGCCCCCACATCTGCTGTGCCGTCGTGCGCGGAATGACGATGGACAGGAGCAGGTCCGGCATGCGCTTGGTGTCGTCGAAGATCCCGACCACGGTGAAGGACCTGTCCCCGATGAAGAGGGCGGGGCGGGTCCGGAGTGTGCTGATGCCGAGGCGAGCGGCGGTTGACGCCCCTACTACCGCAACAGGTTGGTTGTGGGCGTCGTGGAAGGCGTCATAGCTCCGCCCCTGCACGTAATGCGGATCGGCTGCGGACAGCACGCCGGAGGAAGCCGCGAGGACCGGTGTACGGGAAACCGCGCCGTTCACAGCGCCAACGGGTGATGAGCGGACGACTTCTCCGGAGGAGAGGCGGACTTTCCAGTAGACGCCCCCGGCCTCCACTCCGTTGACGCCGACTATCCTGCGGTCGGCGTCTTCGGGAAAGGAGAGTGGCACCCGATGGGCATCGGAGCCGCCCGTGTCCTCCACCGTGACCTCGGTGGCCGTGAGCCGATTGAACCGGTTGTCGATCTGGGCCGCAGCCGTGCTGGTGAGCCCGAGCACGGCAATGAACGCACCAACCCCCAGCACGGTCCCCAGGGACGTGAGGATCGAGCGGGCAGGACGCTGCAGAATGCCTGCGACAGCCTCGGACAGCAGATCGGTCACCGACAGCATCGAGCGGGTGGGGGAGCTGTGGAGAGGGGAACGATGCCCCGCCGCCCGGCGGCGGCGCCCCCTCAACATGACCCTGCTGTTTCGGTGTTGACAGCCGTCTCGGTGAGAACCCCGTCGCGGATGCTGATGACGCGCTGTCCGCGCCGAGCGACTTGGCCGTCATGAGTGATGACCAGAATCGTCATGCCTTCGCGGTGGAGCTGGTCGAGGAGGTCCAGAATGGCGGCGGCTGTCTCGCTGTCGAGATTGCCCGTGGGCTCGTCACAGAGCAGCAGCGCGGGCTCGGCGACCAAAGCCCGGGCTATCGCCACGCGTTGACGTTCTCCGCCGGACAGATGGGTGGGGAGCGCGTGCGTTCGATGGGCCAGCCCGACCCGCGCAAGGACCTGTGCTGCCTTCTGACGGCGGACGCGTCGGGGCGTCCGCTGGTAGACCATGGCGAGTTCCACGTTCTCCTGGGCGCTGCGATGCGGCAGAAGGTGGAAGGACTGGAAGACGAAACCGATCTGCTGCCCCCGCAGCGCAGACCGCCGACTGTCGTTCACCGAGGCGGTGTTCGTGCCGTTGAGGAGATACCGGCCCTGGGTGGGGCGGTCGAGCAGACCGAGGACATTGAGCAGGCTTGATTTTCCGGACCCGGACGGCCCCACGATGGTGACGAACTCGCCGGATTCGATACGGAGATCGCAAGGATGCAGCGCGGTGACCGGCGGTGGGCCGGGATAGGTGAGGCCGAGACTCTCCAGAGCGATGACCGCGGAGTGAGCGGAGTGCGGCGTCATCAACGAGCCCCTGCCGCACCGGAGGCGTCGACCCCGACCATCACGAGGTCACCCACTGCCAGACCCTTCGGGCCACGCGTCGTGACCTCTACATATCCATCCGCGGTCATACCGGTGTCGACGGCGACACGGTGTTCCTCCGCGCCTTTACGCACCGTGACAGTCGCCTGTCCGTTTTCACCTGTGGAGATCGCCGAGGTGGGAACGGTCATCACCGCCTTTCCCGACGATGCTGCGGTGACCGTGATCCGTACGTCCTCACCCGCGAGGGAAGCAGGCAGCTGCCGGGAAGGCCTGACCTTCACCTGGTACGTGTCGCTGCCGGCCTGAGGGGCGGATTCGACGCCCTTCTCCTGCTTCGTGGGCTTGTCCGCAACCGATTCCACTGTGCCGGTCGCTTCGTCGCCGGTCACTTCGGAGACTATGGATACCTTCTGCCCCGGCTTCATCAGCTTCTTGACATCTGCGCCCACTGAACCGTTGACGATGAGATCTCCGGCCGAGATCGTGGCGAGTTCTCCTGAGCCCTGATCACCCACCTGAGCCGATACCCGCTCCACAAACGCCGGCTCGGCGCGGACGTAGGCGATTTCCGAGACCGGAACGACGATGCGCGACGAAGGCTTTGAGGGTTCTTTCGATACATCGCCCCTGTCCTGCTTGCTCTCGGCCGCGGACGCGTCCCCCGTCGCCGCCGCTTCCGGGGCGAGCTGTTCCGTCCCGGGCTCATAGCCGCGGGCTTGGTAGAAGAGCTTGACGGCACGCTCGGTTCCGGGGCCGAAGGTTCCCGCCGGGTCGCCGCCCGAGTCGTATCCCAGCTCTCGAAGCGCCTGCCGCAGCTGGGACACATCCTCTCCCGTGCTGCCAGGGCCGAGATCTCGATAGGCAGGGATGTCTCCCTTGAGGACGAAAATCGGGCGACCGGAGACTTCCAGCAGCGCCTGCCCCGTGCGAAGAGGCTTTCCTGCCTTCATGAAGACCTTGGTCACGATCGAGCGACCGGCATCCTTTCCACCTGCGCCCTCTCCGGAAACGGAGATCTGCTGCGAGGCGGCAACCCGGCCACGGGCGATGACCGTTTCGGACAGAATCTTCTTTTCGACAGCGGCGGTCAGGACGGTAGCCGGAGGAGGGCGTGTGTCGGCTGCCGCCTGTGCGGGGGACTTGATGACGGAAGCAGTGACCACCCCTGCGCCCGTCAGGACCACCGACCCCAGAAGGACGATGATCAGTGCACGACGCCGTCGCCTCAAGCCACTGCGCTGCCGGCGTATACCGGCTCTCTCGCCCAGGTCCGTATCAGCCATGAGTTGCTCTACTCACCCTTGACGATCTTCGATGCGTTACGCACCGCGGCATCGATTCTCTTGCCCTCGGCCGAGAGTTCCTCGGCATGTGCGTCGATGGCAGACTTCTGCAACGCCGCCTCCGCCTGGAACCAGATCCACGCCACGTCGGTCTTCTGGCGGCACGTGATGTCGGCGGTTGCCGTCGCGACCTCTTCCGGACTCACCTCGGGAGCCTGGAACTTCGTGTCGTCGCTCGCGTCCAGAGGCTGCTTGTAGTCGTACCCGCTGCGCTTCATGCATGCAGACCAGGACGCGAATGCCTTGACGACGCCGGAGTCCTCCTTGGCCTCCAGAAAGGCCGCGTTCGCGAGACCGAGGGCGGTACGCGCTTGAAGGGTTTCGACGTCGATCTCCCTGTTCGCCGAACCCACGCAGCCGTCCTTGGGTACCTTCTTGCCTTCGACCTCGTCGATCCCGCCGTTCAGCGCTTTCGTTTCCGGGCCGTCAGCGGTCGCGCCATCGACAGCGCCTCTCTTGACCGCTTCGTCGTAGACTTCCTGCTCCTTGGCGTCGGGCTTGTATCCTCTTTCCTTCGCCAAGGCCATTTCGTGAATTCCGTAACGCCAGTCAGTGAGTGTCTTGGGGCCGATCCTCGGCAGGTCGGGTGCGGGAGTCCAGTTGAATCCAAATTCCTTCATGCAGTCACTGACGAGGATCTTCTTGGCCTGCGAAAGCTGCGCCTGCTCCTGATCGGTAGGCAGGTACGCCTGAATGGGAAGGACCCAGCTCTGAGGTGCCTTCGAATCGAACGTCTCCGTATCGACGCCGGAATCCGGAGACGAAGAGCATCCTGAAACGAGGAGCATGCAGGTGGCTGCCGAAAGCGGGGCAGCTAGGTAGCGCGAGTAGCGAGGCTTACGAAGAGACGGCATGAGTGGAGGTTCCATCGGTCGAGGAGCGAGACTGGGTTACCGGGCGCCCGCTCGGTTGGAGCGGGCGCCCGCACAATCAGCTCTTCCAGTTGAACGAGGCGTTATCGTTGTACGTGGCATCGAGCTGGTTCACCGTGCCCCAGATGTAATCTGCCGCACCCTTGTAGCCGCTGTTGTAGTACAGGACGCCGGTGTATGTGGAGTGGCTGTTGCGGGCAGATGCCGCATTGTTCTTCACGTTCTGGCCGCTGCCGCTGCTCTTGAAGCCGCAGTACTTGAGCGGTCCCTGGTAAACGTGGCCGAAATCGTATACGGCGTAGCCGATGTTTCGGTAGTCGCCACCGAGGTTAGAGTTGTAGTGGATTCGGAACTTGAAATTGTTCGCCGAGTCGTAATTGCAGCCGAACCACCAGTTCTCGTAGTCCGCGTCTGCTGCGGACGCGGGTGAGGAAAAGCCGAGCCCGATGGTTGCGGTCAGGGCTGCAACGGTGGCGGCCTGCTTCAAGTAGCGCATTTACCCTCCCAGGTATTTATTCGAGTCAGCGCAATCACTGCACTGTGGATGCCGGTGCTGGAATTGTGGTGATCAGTACACACCTACCTTCAGTGCGTTTCAAGTGCTTCACATGTAGCTCACATCTGGAACGTGTCCTTATCGTTACGCAGTGCCGTGCAACCCCTCGCTCCGCCCTGCGGCGTCCTCGCCATTTCTGCTGGCGGAAAGCGTCGTGATGAGTGGCATTTAGGTGTGGATCGGGCATCAGTCTTGATCTTGGTGTGCCTGGACAAACCAGCCGCAACCAATGAGCCGCAACGGAAGAGGAGAGGGTGCGGCGACCGGGCGGCGGGAAATGGTCACAATGTGATAACCGTCGGTTGGAGGGGAGACTTATCGAGCGAAGTTGTGGAATACGGATCGTCCTGTTCATGGGCGCGAAGGAAGCCGTTGGCGGAGTGGTCACCGGCCGGCGGGGCGGTTGCCTTCCTGCCGCGCTCTGCCCCGAGGCGGCGCCGGGCAGAGCGGCGCGTGGCTTGGCGCAGCGAGACCCCCGTGGTGTGGCGCAAAACCCGTCGATCATCGTTCGCGCCGCCTGGCACCCTGGCTGTAAGGGCCCGACGGCAGCAGATCCGCGGGCAGGGCGTTGCGAAGGAGAGGCCACATGGCCGCGGTCGTCGAACTGATCACCTACCCCGTCAAGGGCTGCGCGGGAACGTCCGTGGACAGTACGCACCTCACCCCGGCGGGTCTCGCCCATGACCGCGGTTTCATGGTCGTCAGCGTTGACGGGGTCTACCGCTCCCAGCGCCGCGACCCCCGTCTCGCCCTCGTCCGGCCCACCGTCAGCGCAGACGGCAGCAGGCTCACGCTCGCCTGCGCCGAGCCGGAGGGCGGTCACGGCACGCTGCACCTCGACGTCACCACCTCCGCGCCCCGACGCGACGTGGACCTGTTCGGCGCGACGTACCAGGGCATCGACCAGGGCGATGAGGCCGCCGCCTGGCTCTCGGACGTCCTCGGCGCCCCGAGCCGGCTGGTGCGCGTACCGCCGGAGCACGACCGCAAGGCCGACGGCCTGACCCCCGGCACCTCCGGCTACGCCGACAGCAGCGCCGTCCACCTGCTCTCCCGCGCCTCCCTCGCCCGCCTGCACACGCGGCTGGCCGAGCGTGACGCCCCGCCCCTGGCCATGGACCGCTTCCGCCCGAACATCGTCATCGAAAGCCACCCCGAGGGAGCCCACGGCGAGCAGGGGCAGGACTGGGCGGCGGCGCCCCACGCCGAGGACCGGATCCGCCGCATGACCATCGGCGCGGCCGAGCTGGGCTACGCCAAGCTCGCCGTACGCTGCGCGGTCACCCTGGTCGACCAGGAGGCCGGGGCCCGGGGCGGACCGGAGCCGCTGCGGACGCTCGCGGGCTACCGCCGTTTCTCGGCAGGCGGTGTGGTGTTCGGCGCGAAGTTCTCCGTGGTGCGGCCGGGGAAGCTGTCGGTGGGCGACGAGGTGGCGGTGGAGGAGTGGGGCGAAGCGGAGACGTGACGTCCCGCGCCGCCCCGGGGTGAGTCACTCGAAGAACTTCAGGCTCCACCCCTTGTCGGACGTGGGGCCCGGAACGTTGGCGCGGGAGTACGTCGTGTCGCCCCACCAGGCGAACGTGCCGGTGTACCAGTGGCGGTTCGCCCAGGAGTACGGGGTGCCCTTCGCGACCGCGTGGTACATCGACGGGAACCTCGGGCCGGCGGGCGGGCTGGTGTTGATGTCACCGTGGAGCAGGACGAAGGTGTGGTGGCCGGGCCCGTTCACGTACAGCGTCGGATCCCAACCCGCCATCATCGTCGACCGGTTGGAGCCGAACAGGCAGCCGTTCGACTTGTACCAGTCCCATACGTACGTGGGATCGCCGCCCTTGCGCAGCCGCAGGTCCGCCAGGCAGTACTGCTCGCTCCAACTGCCGTTGGCGGAGTACACGATGTGTAGTTGCCCGTTCGGGTCCTTGATCGCCTCGGGGCTCTCGTTGATGAACGGGTTGCCGACCACCCGCTCCCAGCTCTCGCGCGGCTGCGAGATGACGTACCGCGCGCCGGTGGGCTGGGTCGGGCTGTTCATCCGGGCGATGTAGAGGTTCTGCTCGACGTTGGTGTCGCCCGCCCAGCCGGACCAGACGAACCAGCGCTGTCCCTCGAAGGTGAGCAGGGTGCCGTCGATGGCCCATTTGTCGTCGGGCAGGGCGAGTTGGGTCTCGGCCCCGTACCCGCTGTCCGGCGAGGCGGAGCTGATGACGAACATGCGGTGGGCGGCCCCGACACCGGCCGTGAAGTAGATGTAGTACCGGCCGCCGTCCATCACGATCTCGGGGGCCCAGACCTCCCCGCGCCCCCGGCTGTCCGTCCAGACCTGCCGGGCCGGCGCGGTGGCCAGCCCGTCCGTGGTCGACGCCTGCCGTACGACGATGCCGCCGCCGGTCGACTGGACGCCGACGTACGTACTGCCCACCCGCAGCACGCTGGGGTCGGCCGCGCGCAGGCTGGTCTGACCCTGCGGCGCGGCCTCTTGGGCGGGCGGCGCGCCCTGGGCGGTGTCGGGAGGCGACAGGAAGAGCGTCGCGGCGAGGGCACCGGCCAGCGCGAGCGCGCCGAGGCCGGACGAGCGGCGGAAGGGTCTCCTGGGCTTGCGCGTGGGGTCGCTCATGGGATCGCTCATGGGGCTCGCTCCTGAGTGGGGCCTTCGACGGGACAGCGATTTACATCGATAGAAGAGCGCTCTCGCAGAATCCCGCGGGGCGAAGTCCCTGTCAACGACGGAGGCGAAGTTCCTGTGGAGGACAGGGCGAAACTCTGTTGACGACGGGCGAAGCTGCTGTCGACGACGGGGGTGAAGCCGCTGTCGTCACCAGGGCCAAGCCTCTGTCGGTGACTCGGGCGGAGCCTTTGTCAGAGGCTCGCGCGGCCCTGCACCCGGCGGTGGCGGCACGTTCCGGTGAACACGCGGCCGAGATGGTCGTCCAGGGCGGCGAGAACGGCCGACTCGGGTGTCGTGTCCGGGGCGATGTGCGTGTGGAGGGCGAGCCCTTCGGTGAACGCGACGATCCGCAGCGCCTGTTGACCGGTGTCGACCCCCTTGCCGACCTCGCCGCACTCCGTTCCGTTGTCGATGGCCCGCGTGACGCGGGCGCGGACCCCCGCGAGGGTCTCCCGCTGAACGGCGGCGAGGCGCGCGCTGTGGGCCGCCTGGTCCGCGAAGGCGAGCCGGACCAGGAACTCGGCCCGGCGGGCGTCGTCGAGCGGAACCAGCTCGGCCAGCGCCTGCCGCAGCATGGCGGCGATGGTGCGGCCCTCGGCCTCGCCCCGGTTCACCGCCGCGTCGACACGTGCGGTGAACCTCTCGTTGACGCGGGTGAACGTCGTCAGCAGCATTTCGTCCTTCGCCGTGAAGTAGTGCTGCACCAGGCCCACGGACATGCCAGCTTCGGCGGCGGTCCGCGCGACGGTCACGGCGGCCAGGCCGTCCCGCACGATCAGGCGTTGGACGGCGTCACTGATTTGCGCGTGGCGGGCGTCGTGGTCGGCGACTCTCGGCATGCGAGGACGGTATCGCGTGCTATAACCGTATGTCCATACTGTTATCGGAAGGGAGCCTTCGATGGTTCGTAGACGCTCAACCCGCCTGTTAGGTCTGGTACTTGCTCTAGCTCTGCTGTCACCCGGCACGGCCGTCGCCGACCGGGGGACCGCAGACCGTGGGACCGGTGACCGCGGGACCGCAGACCGTGGGCCCGGTGACCGGGGTGCGGCAGGAATCCGGCCCGACCCGGCCCTGCGAGCCCTCGCCGAAAAGGTGGTGGCCGCCCCGAACCCCAACCCCGGCGCCTTCCTCCTCGCCCGCGACGGCACGCACGTCCGCTCCGGGGCGGCCGGTGTCGCCGACCGGTCCACCGGTACGCCGATGAGACCGGACCTGAAGTTCCGCGCGGGGAGCCTCACCAAGACCTTCACCGCGACGGTCGTCCTGCAACTCGTCGCCGAACACCGGCTGCGGCTCGACAACACCGTGAACAGCCTGCTGCCGGACCAGGTCCGCGCCGGCAACGCCCTGTCCGGCGAGCCCATCACCGTCCGCCAGCTGCTCAACCACACGAGCGGGCTGTACGACTACCTCGACGGTCTGCTGCCGCACTTCCGCAGCCTCGACCAGTTCTGGCCCCGCGACCAGCTGATCGGCATCGGCCTGGACGAGCCCCGGTACTTTCCCACTCCCGGCACCCGGTTCCGGTACTCCAACACCAACTACCTGCTGCTCGACCTGATCGTCGAACGGGTCACGGACCGCGACCTGCGCACCAACCTCGAACGCCGGGTCCTGGCCCCCCTCGGCCTGCGTGACACGTCCTACCCGCTGGCGCAACGCACGATCGGCGGCCCCCACGCGCGCGGCTACACGGACGTCTCGTTCCTGCTGCCGGACGTGCCGGACGCGACCCGGTTCGACATCACCGGGTTCAGCCCGTCCGAGGCCGGGGCGTCGGGCGCCCTGGTCACCACGGCGGCCGACATCGCGCGCTTCTACCGGGCGCTCCTGCGGGGGCGTCTGCTGCCGCCCGGCCTCCTGCGCTCGATGCTCACCGACACCGTTCCCACGACGGGCAGCGCCCCGCCCGCCGTCGGCTACGGCCTGGGGGTGTACGTCTACGCCACCGGCTGCGGTCCGGCGTTCGGCCATGGCGGCACCGCGCCCGGGTATCTCACGTTCGCCCTCAACAGCCGCGGCGGGCGCGAGCAGCTCGTCGCCCACACCAACTGGAGCTCGCTCACCGGCACCGGGATCGACGAGGACTTCTGGGCCGCGTTCCAGCGGGGGTACTGCGACCGCGCTTGAGGGCGGCTGGGGCTCAGGGACCACGAGTCCTGTCGGCGGTGGGCCACGGTCGTGCAGTGTGGCAACCACCGCCGGGTCAAGGCCGGGCAGGGCTGCAACCCACCGCCGGGTCACGGCGCCGGAGCCCTCGGAGCGGCGGTCGAAGAGGCGGCACGTCTCTTCGCCGTCGCCACCGTCGCCACGACCGCGGCCCGCGGCGACTCCTTGCACCGCTTGGGAGCGCAGACCGGTGTTCGTGCGACGCTTGCCCCATGGACATGGGGCGTGAATCGCGGTGGGAGAAGGACGCGATGACGGTGGAGATCGTGTTCGCGCTGGTGAGCGGAGTCCTGCTCGGGCTCCTGGTGTTCGGCGCGGTGATGCTCCCGGCGTTGGTGTGGGATCTGCCCCAGCGGGTGAACACCGCCCTGCAGGTGACCGGGGGAGTCCTGGCACTGATCTGCGCTGCTTGGAGGATGGTCAGCGCGGTCAGGCGCCATGACGAATACCGTCGAGCCGGTCGATGAACAACCTCGGACCGAGAGGCTGAGACGGGCGCCCCCGTCCGACGCAGAGCCCCCGTACGGTATGGCTACCGGCACAACAGTGTTCACGCAGGTGTCGCCGCAGGTGGCCCCGGGTGCCGAACGTCACTATGCGCCCGATGTGACCCCGAGACGCTTCTCCTTGGCGGAGATCAGGTCCAGGGGCAGGATGATCATGGAGTCAGGGGACTTGGGGACGTAGCCCAGATGCACCGCTCTGCCCTTGCCGGGTCCGCCCTGGCACAGAATCCAGTGTGCGACGTCCGACTGGCCGTCTCCGTAGTCGAGTTCGTGCAGTACGTGCCGGAGGTAGGTCTGGTATCCCTCGCGGAACTGCTTCCGGACGCGGCGCGGTTTGACCTCGTCCACCAGGCTTACGATCACTTTCAGGTCTTCGAACGTCCGGAGGCTGTAGCCGACCGTCCGCCCGGAGTCCAGGGGCGGCCAGTCGGGGTAGCCCACGTTGAGAGCGAAGTCGAGGACATCGGGCGTGATCAGCCTTCTCCACGCGCCGAGCTCCATGAGTTCGGGTGAGACCTCAAGCTCGTGAGTGGAGACGTTTCTGAGGATGACCTCGCGGGCCCATTCGAGGCGGGCCGGGGAAGGCTCCGGCGCCTCGCCGAGCGGTGCGTGCACCGTGGTCACCAGTCGTCGACCGCGACCGGCGTCGTCGAGCAACGCGTGGTGGGTACGCCGCAGGGCCCCCGGACGCAGTCGGCCGGCCTTCTCGTCCTGGTGCACGTGCCAGCCGGCCAGGCCGTAGGAGATGGCGGGGCGCTCCACCTTCTCGATGTGCACCAGGGCCGGATCCCATCCCGGAGCGACGACCCGGATGAGGTCGACCATCTCGTCCGGACCGGGGTCCTGGTCTTCCCACAGGATCAGGACTCGCTCGAGTTCGCCAGTGCCCTTGCTGTGCTCGCCCATCCTTCTCCGCTCCTCCTGTATCCGTGTCTGGTCGGCCCGCCGCAGGGACCGCGAGAGCGGTGCCCCTCCCGCGTCCCGAGGCTGACAAAGGTCTGTGCTGCGGTCCGGCACCGACCGCAGCACATCAGACACGAGGGCGACGTCATTCGGCGTGAACCCACGGGCGTCTCCCGGGACTCCGCGCCTTCGCCGGTGGCTACGTCCCGGACCCTTCGACATAGGGGCGTAGCTTGGCGATCACATCGGACTCGTCGATGGACTGCGGAAGAGTCAAGGGGGGACGCTCCCCCTCGGGGTACCGGACCGATCGGGGGCAGCCGCCCCTCCCGTCGACATGGAAGCCGGTGACCAGTTTCGAGGTCTTCGCCTCATACAGGCGGTAGGTGGCACGCAACTCCTTCAGCGTCACTGAAAAGCCGCCTGCATAGCGGCAGTCGTCCACCGCCACGCCTCTGTCCTCGCGGTACTCGCACAACACCAGCTCGGAAATCCGGCGGTCCTGACGTGGTGCCACCTTCCAGTCGGAGGGCAGGCGCGCGTCGATGGTGCCTGCGTCGGTCGTGATCAAGTGAGGCCCGGGGCCGGCGTAGGGCTGTGCTTCGTCGGTGAAGTCTGTGGGGTACCTGCCCAGTTCGGAGGAGGCAGAGGAGGCAGACGTGGGGCAGGGGTTGTCGGGAAGATCCGGGGGCTCGGTCTCGAAGGCCCTGCCGTCCACCACCAGAACAGCCACGGTTGCCGCGGGAATGATGATCAAAGGCGCCAGAATGGCCGGCCGTACCCTGAACATCCACAGCCTTCCTGCAGTTCATGACGCTGCGTGGGAAAGTGACGTCTGTGTGGGTGGTTACCCTCCCGGCTCACCGTGAAACCGCCGGGCGCCTCGGCGTGCCGGCGACGAGTCCGTAGCCCCGCCGGTAAACCCGCCTCGCTGGGAGCGGCGGGCAAATCGGCGGCGGGGGACGGTGGTTCCACCGTGCGCCGGAGGACGGATGCTCGGCGTGCCGGTCGTCGCTCTGCTCGGATCGCCGCGCCCCGACTGGTCCCCTTGGGCCGCTCCGGGTGATGGTGAGACCGGATTCGGCATCGACGCCTCCACCGGGCAGGTGAGGCGCTTCCCCGATGAGGGAGCGGCACCGCTGGACCCGGTGTCTCCCGAGTTCCATTCGATCGCCGCCTACCTCGGGGCTGTGGCGGAGGCTCTTGAGTCGGGAACCGGTCCTCTGGTCACTCCGGACCACCAACCCGGCATCGCACTCGGCTGCCTGTTGTGGGAGCACCCGGAGCGGATATCGCTCGACGAGGTGGAGTGGCTGCCGCTGCACGTGTAGAACACCGCCGGGTGGGGGCGGCGTCGACAGAGAGGTTCGTTGCCGTGGTGCTGCGGTCGTAGTGGAGCAGCGTCAGGCCTGACTGTTCTGCAGTGGCAGCCAGCAGTAGATCCACAGCGCCGGCGCTTCGGTGTTCCCCCTTGGTGGTGAGTTGTTCCTGTACGGTCCGGGCGCGCCGGAACACCCCGTCCGGCATCGGGCACCAGGTGTACAGGGCCAGACGCTCCCGGACCTTCTCTCGGTCCTCGGTGGAGCGGGCGGAATAGAGCAGTTCCAGCTCGGTGAGGTCGCAGAGGGCGAAAAGGCCTGCGCTGATGCGGCGGTTCCAGTCCTCGGTGCCCTGGCGCAGGAGGATGCGAGCGAGCGCCGATATGTCGATGAGTTAGTCGGCGACCATCACGCCGCAGGGCCTCCTCGATAGCGGCGCTTGTCGAGGAGAATGTCCATGTCCAGGCCGCCCTCCTGAGCGATGTCCTGCAGCTCGTGCAGGGCGCGCAGACGGCGGTTGCGCTCGACGACCTCGCGCAGCGCGGTGTTGATCGTCTCGCGCTTCGTCGTGGTTCCCAGCTCTATTGCGGCGGCCGCAAGCGCTTCGTCGTCGAGGTCGATGACTGTTCGGCTCATACGTCACCTCTCGATATATACATCTGCATGTACCAATGTGCATGATCGAAAATATCCAGGATGTTCCGAGAGGCTGTGGCTACGCGCTCCCCGCGACCCCGTCCAGCCGCGCCCGCAGCTCCGGCGTGAGCGTGAGAACCGCCGCCGCCGTGTTCTCCTCCAGGTGGGCGATGCTCGACGTGCCCGGGATCGGGAGCATCACCGGGGAGTGGTCCAGGAGCCAGGCCAGGCAGACCTGGGTGGGGGTGGCGTCCAGCTCGGCGGCCACCGCTGCCACCTCCGCGCGGTCGCCCGCCTTGCCCCAGGCGACCGTGCGCCAGGGCAGGAACGCGATGTCCGCCGCCTCGCACGCCGCGAGGACCGGCTCGTGTTCGCGGTCGGTCAGGTTGTAGCGGTTCTGGACGCTCGCGATGTCGACGGTCTCCCGGGCCTCGGCCAGCTCGGCGGCCGACACCTCGGACAGGCCGATCCGGCCCACCTTGCCCGCGTCGCGCAGCTCCCGCAGGGTGCCGAGCTGGTCGGCGAGCGGGGTCTCCGGGTCGATGCGGTGGAGCTGGAGCAGCTCCAGGCGGTCCACGCGGAGGCGGCGCAGGGCGTGGTCCACCTCCGCGCGCAGGGACTCGGGGCGGCCGTTCAGGGCCCAGTCGCCCGTCTCGGCGGAGCGGACGACCCCGACCTTCGTGGTGATCAGGAGGTCCTTCGGATACGGGTGGAGCGCCTCTGCCAGGAGCTCCTCGTTGGCCCCGTACCCGTACATGTGAGCCGTGTCGATCAGCGTGATGCCCAGCTCCACCGCCCGGCGGGCCACGGCGACGGCCGCCGCCCGGTCCTCGGGATTCTCGGTGGGCAGGTGCATCGCGCCGAAGCCCAGCCGTCCCACGGTCAGGTCTCCGCCGATACGGAACGTCGTCGATGGCATGGTCGCTGAACTCCCCCTCGTCGGATGCTCTTCACAACCTAGGGGGATGGGCGTCCCCGGGCCCTGGAGAATCTGAAGATAGTTGCCCACCGGGTCCACGATCGTCGAGAAGAACCAGCCCCCGCCGACCTCCTCGACCGGGCGCACCCACGTCACCCCGAGGGAATTCAGGTGCTTCTCCGCCGCCCGGATGTCCCGCACGGTGAGGTTGATCAGCTGCCGGCCCGGTTCGGCGGTGGTGCTGTCGTCGGTGGGCTCTGCCCTGGCTCTTTCCTCGCTCCGTGTGCCGCGCGCCGGGGCGTCCCCCGTCGCTCGATGTGCCTGTCCCGCCTACCAGTCATGACCGCCGCCGGCCGTGAAACTCGTCGGCGCCCGCCCCCGGCGCGCCTCCGATGGGCCGCTCCCCTTGTCTGATGGGCCGTCAGGTATGACGATGGCGGCCGTCGCCCGGGGCGGGACCGTCCCGGGCTGGAGAGGAAGGAGGCCGCCGTGCCGATATCGCCCTATGGGCCGCTGTCGTACGGGATGCAGTTGCCGGTCCAGTCGCAGAGCGTCATCTACGCGGAACCCTGGGAGGCGGCGGCGACCCCCGCCGATCTCGTCAGGGTCGCCCGGGCCGCCGACCGCGGTGGTTTCGCCTACGTCGCCGGCTGCGACCACGTCGCCATCCCGCGGCGGCTAGCGGAGGGCATGAGCACCGTCTGGTACGACCCCGTCGCAGCGCTCTCCTTTCTCGCCGGGGTCACCGAGCGCGTGCTGCTCATGAGCCATGTCGCCGTCGTCGGGCTGCGGCATCCGCTCGTCACCGCCAAGCAGTACGCCACCCTCGACCACCTCAGCGGCGGCCGGCTGATCCTCGGGGTCGGGGCCGGGCACGTACGGGAGGAGTTCGAGGCGGTCGGGGCGGACTTCGACGGGCGCGGGGGTGTGCTGGACGAGTCGATCGACGCGCTGCGGGCCGCGCTCGGGCCCGAGGAGTACCCGGAGTTCGCGGGGGAGCGGTTCTCGTTCAGCGGGCTCGGGCAGCTGCCCCGGCCCGCCCAGGAGCGGGTGCCCGTCTGGGTGGGCGGCTCTTCGCCCGCCGCCGTGCGCCGGGCCGCCGTACGGGGCGACGGGTGGCTGCCGCAGGGCGACCCCCGGGACCGGCTGCCCGCGCAGATCGCGCGGCTGCACGCCCTGCGGGAGGAGGCGGGCGTCGCGGAGCCGATCGTCGTCGGCGCGATCACCGAGCCGCTGTACGTCGGTGAGCCCGGGTGGTCCGTGGGGCGGCGGACGCTCAAAGGGAAGCCGGAGGAGCTGGCCGAGTCGCTGCGGGAGTACGCGGCGATGGGCGTGCACCAGATCCAGGTGCGCTTCCGGAGCCGGAGCGTGGACGAACTGACCGACCAGATGGCGGCGTTCGGTGCGGACGTGGCCCCGCACCTCGACAGGTAGGGGAGGGGCAAGCTGGACGGGCGGGTCGTCCTCGTCACCGGGGCGGCGCGCGGGCAGGGCGAGCAGGAGGCGCGGCTCTTCGTCGCGGAGGGCGCGCGGGTCGTCGTCGCCGATGTGCTGAACGAGCAAGGGGAGGCGCTGGCGGGGGGCGGACGTCGCTCGGTTCGTGCGGCTGGACGTCGGCGATGAAGAGGACTGGGCCGCCGCCGTCGCCGTGGCCAAGGACGCCTTCGGCAAGATCGACGGGCTCGTCAACAACGCCGGCGTCCTGCGGTGCCGGGGACGGTGCTGCGCTCGGGCCGCGACACCCGGACAGTGAGTACGGCGTGAGCGACCGCAGCCCCGGGAAGCTCTTCATCGGCGGGGAGTGGGTCGAGCCCGCCGACGGGCACTACGAGGTCATCGACCCCGCCACCGAGGAGGTCGCCGGCCTCGCCCCCGAGGCGAGCCGCGCCCAGGTGTACGAGGCGGCGGCAGCGGCCCGCGAAGCCTTCGGCCCCTGGTCGCGTACCCGTCCCGAGGAGCGCGCCGCGATCCTGGACCGGGCGGCCGACCTGATCCAGCGGGACTTCCTCGCCCACGCCGAGATCGCCCGGCGGGAGAGCGGAGCTACCGCCTCCACCGCCCGGGGGATGCAGGTCGGGGTCGGCATCGCCCGCTTCCGGCGGTACGCGCGCGGCGCGCTGGAGCCGGTCGAGGAGGCCATCGCGCCGCAGGTCAACGAGGCCGGACCGATGGGACGGGCCGGGGTCTTCGGGGCGCTGGCCGTCCGCCAGCCGGTCGGCGTGGTCACCTGCGTCACCTCGTACAACAACCCCTGGGCCAACCCGGGGGGCAAGATCGCGCCCGCGCTCGCGATGGGCAACTCGGTCGTCGTGAAGCCCGCCCCGCAGGACCCGCTCTCCGTTTACCGGATGGCCGCCGCCCTCGCGGAGGCGGGTGTTCCGCCGGGGGTGGTGAACGTCGTCACCGGGTCGGGCGCGGCGGCCGGTGAAGCCGCCGTGGACTCCCCGGATGTCGACATGGTCAGCTTCACCGGGTCCACCGGCGTCGGGCAGCGCATCGCGGAGGTGTGCGGGCGCGGGATGAAGCGTCAGCTGATGGAGCTGGGCGGGAAGGGGGCGGCACTCGTCCTCGACGACGCGGACCTGACCTCCGCCGTCGCGGGGATCGGGACCACCTTCTCCTTCTACAGCGGACAGATCTGTACGGCTCCGACCCGCGTCCTGGTCCATCGGTCCCGGCACGACGAGCTGATCGCCGCGCTGGCCGCGTACGCGAACAGGCTGACCGTCGGCGACCCCGCCGACCGGTCCACCGTGGTCGGCCCGGTCATCTCCACCGCCCACCGCGACCGCGTCGAGGCGTACGTGGAGCTGGGCCGGAAGGAAGGCGCGCGGGTCGTCACGGGCGGCGCCCGGCCCGCCCACCTGGGCCGGGGCTTCTACGTGGCGCCCACCCTCCTCGCCGACTGCACCCCCGACATGCGGGTCGTCCGCGAGGAGATCTTCGGGCCGGTCGTCGTGGTCGTCCCCTTCGACGACGAGGAAGAGGCTGTCGCGCTGGCCAACGACAGCGACTACGGCCTCATCGACTACGTCTGGTCCGGCGATGTCGCCCGCGCCTTCCGCGTGGCCCGGCGGCTGCGCGCGGGCGGGGTCGGCGTGAACACGGTCGGGCGGAACATGGAGGCCCCGTTCGGCGGGTTCAAGAAGAGCGGGGTGGGGCGGGACGTGGGCTCGTACGCCCTGCACGCCTACAGCGAGACACAGGCGATCGTCTGGCCCGGCTGAACCCTCACAGGAGCGGGCGCGGAGCGGCACGGGAAAATTTTGAACCTACCCAAAACGGACAGCGCTACGGTTACCGTACGTCGTCACGCTCGGCCAAGCTTCATGCATTGCAAGGTTTCGTTTGAATATCGCCTTGCATTAATAAAGCGCTTCGGGGGGTTGGTTGCCGCATCCAAGGGTGAGACGTTGGAGTCTCACGCTCCGGATGTGGATATCGCAGCGCATAGCGTCCTTCTCATGACTCAGCTGGACGCGCGGCCACAGGCCGGAGACACGGTACGGGGAAGCGCCCCGGCCGACGGCGGTGACGGCCGTGGCGGTGTACGGGGCAAAGGGCTCGGCGGGAACTCCGTCGGCCTCATGGGCAGCGCCGTCATCGGCGTCTCCACCGTCGCCCCCGTCTACTGCCTGACGTCCACCCTCGGCTCGACCGCCGGAGAGGTCGGCGTGCAGATGCCGGCCGTCTTCCTGGCCGGGTTCCTGCCGATGCTGCTCGTGGCCTTCGCCTACCGCGAGCTGAACAAGGTCATGCCGGACTGCGGCACCTCCTTCACCTGGACGGTGAAGGCGTTCGGCCCGCGCGTCGGCTGGATGTGCGGCTGGGGCCTCGTCATCGCGACGATCATCGTGCTGTCCAACCTGGCGGGCGTCGCCACCTCGTACTTCTGGCTGCTGGCGGGCGAGATCACCGGCAGCGAATCGGTCGCCGCCCTGGACGACAGCAAGCCCGTCCACATCCTCACCTGCCTCGCCCTCATCGCCGTCGCCACCGCGATCAGCTACCGGGGCATGACCGCCACCAAGGGCATCCAGTACGCCCTGGTCGGGCTCCAGTTGGTCGTCCTCGCCCTGTTCGTGACGATGGCGCTCAGCAAGGCCGGCAGCGGCGGCCCGGACTTCGCGTCCTCGCTCGACTTCTCCTGGTCCTGGCTGAACCCCTTCGCCGTCCAGTCCTTCGCCGCCTTCACGGCCGGCCTCTCCCTCTCCATCTTCATGTTCTGGGGCTGGGACGCCTGTCTGACCGCCAACGAGGAGACCACCGGCAGCGAGAAGACCCCCGGCCGCGCGGCCCTCATCGCCATGGTCGTCCTGGTCGGCTCCTACCTCGCCACCGGCATCGCCGCCCAGATGGCCGTCGGCTCCGGCACCTCCGGACTCGGCCTCGCCAACCCGGACACCTCCGACAACGTCTTCGCCGCCCTCGCCGGACCCGTGATGGGCCCCGGACTCGGCATCCTGCTCTTCCTCGCGGTCCTCGCCTCGGCCGCCGCCAGCCTTCAGACCACGTTCATCCCGGTCGCCCGCACGGTGCTCGCCATGTCCGCGTACGAGGCGATGCCGGCCTCGTACGCCAAGGTCCACCCCCGCTTCAAGACGCCCGGCCGGGCGACGATCACGGCGGGCATCGGCACCGGCGTCTTCTACACGGTGATGACCCTGGTCAGCGAGCACGTCCTGGTCGACACCATCTACGCGCTCGGCCTCATGATCTGCTTCTACTACGCGCTGACCGCCTTCGCCTGCGCCTGGTACTTCCGCGCCGAACTGACCCGCTCCGCCCGGGACCTGGTCTTCAAGGGCCTCTTCCCGCTGCTCGGCGGGGTCCTGCTCGCCGCCGTCTTCGCCAAGACCCTCTACGACATGTGGGATCCGGCGTACGGCTCCGGCTCCTCGGTGTTCGGCGTCGGCTCGGTCTTCGTCATCGGGGTGGGGCTGCTGCTCCTCGGCGTGGTCCTGATGGTCGCGATGGAGCGCCGCAGCCCGGCGTTCTTCCGGGGCGAGGTCCTGACGAAGCAGACCCCGGCGCTGGTGGTCCAGGACTGAGGGCGCGGCGGGGCGGGGTGCTGCTGCGCAGGACGCTGCGGTCCGAAGGCGCGTGGTCGGGGTCCGGAGGTGCGTAACGGCCCCGGCGGGCTTGCTCGCCGGGGCCTTCCGTCGTGTGGTGCCGTCAGGTCCGTGAGGCTCTACGGCCGCCAGTAACCCAGCGCGTTCACCCGGTCCTTGGGCAGGCCCAGCTCCTTGCGGAGGTACGCGGACAGGGTCCGGGTGGTCGACGTGTCGCAGGCGACCCAGACGTACGCGTCCGAGTGGTCGGCGCCCAGCAGCTCCGGCAGGGCCGCCTTCACCTCGGAGACCAGGTGCGCGCCCGCCTCGCGGCGCTCCACGTGGTGCAGGGTGTGGTGGGCCTCGTCGAGGCGGAACGGGAGTTTCCGGTCGTCCTCGTGCGCGGTCTCGAACCAGATCGTCGCCGAGGTCTCCGGGATCGCGTCCAGCAGGGAGTTGATCGCGGGCAGCGCCGCCGCGTCGCCGATCACGAAGAGCCGCGAGGGCGCCGGGTCGGGCAGTGTGAAACCGGTGCCCTGAAGCGTCGCGTCGATCGTGTCGCCCGGCTTCGTCGCCCGCGCCCAGTCGCAGGCGGGGCCCTCGTGCAGGGCGAATTCCAGACTGAAGGTGCCGGCCTCCGGGTCTGGGTCGACCAGGGTGTAGGCGCGCTGGTGCGGCTTGCCGTCCTTCTCGAACCACAGCCGCACCCACATCGTGGGGTGCGCCCCGCCGGTCGCCGAGAGCAGTCCGCCGTCGGTCACGTGCACCCGGCGAAAGCGGTCGGTGACCTGTTCCGCGCCGGTCACCGTGAACGTGAAGTCCCGGCCCCGGAACAGTTTGAGAACGACGCCTTCCCAGCCATGCCCCACGGTGTTCCCGCCCTCTCCTGCCGCCCCGGCCCACTGCCCAAAGGGTCACTTTAGGTTAGGCTAACCTAAATCTCGGGGGCTGGGGAGTGGCTGAAAACCACCGAGAGCAGGGGATGGGCAGAACGATGACCGTCGACATCGACAGCGACAGACCGGGCGAGAGACCTGGCGGGGGGCCGGACGGATCGGGCAGAGGGCCGGTCGGATCGGACGGAGGGGCGGGCGGCGGGCCCGGGCAGGTATCGGACGGAGGGCCGGGCGGGGGGCCCGGGCAGGTGCCGTCGGGCGGCTTCGAGCTGTTCCGCGACGACTGGGGGATACCCCACCTGCGGGCCGCCGGCCCCCTCGCGCTGGCCCGCGCCCAGGGCCACGCCACCGCCCTCGACCGGGCCTGGCAGCTGGAGACCGAGCGGCACCGGGTGCTCGGCACCAGCGCCTCCCACCTCGGCGCGGAAGCCGTCGACTGGGACCGGTTCGTCCGGCGGGCCCGGATCGCCGACACAGCCCGCCGCTGCTTCGACCGCCTCGCGCCGGAGACCGCCGCCTGGGTCGCGGCGTACGTCGACGGCGTCAACGACGGCCTCACCGAAGGGGCCGCCCACGCACCCGAGTTCGCCGCCCTGGGCATCGCCCCCGGCCGCTGGGAGCCCTGGACCCCGCTCGGCGTCTGGCTCTCCACGCACATCCTGTTCGCGGGATTCCCGACCAAGCTCTGGCGCGAAGAGGTCGCCCGCCGACTCGGCGAGGACCGGATGACCCTCTTCGCCACCGACGGCCCCGGCACGGCGGGCAGCAACGGCTGGCTGCTCACCGGCGCCCGCACCGCCACCGGCGCCCCGCTGATCGCGGGCGACCCGCACCGCTTCATCGAGGACCCCGGCGTCTACCAGCAGATCCGCCTCGCCTGCCCCGAGTTCGACGTCGTCGGCCTCGCGGTCCCCGGCATCCCCGGCATCGCCCACTTCGGGCACACCGGCCACGTCGCCTGGGCGATCACCAACGCCATGGCCGACTACCAGGACCTCTACCGGGAGCGGCTGCGCCGCACCGAGGACGGCGGAGTGGAGGCGCTCGGCCCGGACGGCTGGTACCGGGCCCACGCCCACACCGAGACGATCGAGGTGGCGGGGGCGGACCCGGAGCAGGTCGAGGTCATCGAGACGGACCGGGGGCCGGTGATCATCGGGGACGACCCCGGGACCGGGAGCGAGGCGGCCGACGTGGCCGGGGGCGAGGTGGCCGACGTGGCCCCGGCCGCCGAAGGCGCCCACCCTGAGCCCGGCGCGGCCGCCGACGCCGCCTTCATCAGCCTCCGCTACCCGCCCCGCGTCACCGGCGAACTCGGCTTCGACGTGCTGCCCGCACTGCTCCGGGCCCGTACGGTCGCCGACGTCGACACCGCCCTCGACCGCTGGGTGGAGCCCGTCAACGTGGTGCTGGCCGCCGACACCGCAGGCGGCACCCTGCACCGGGTCGCCGGTCACGTCCCGGTGCGCCCGTACGTCAACCGGCTGCGGGTCGTTCCCGCCGAGGACCCGGCGTACGCCTGGCGCGAGGGCGAGGCCGTCCCCCTGCCCCGTACCGATGTCGACGGCTCCGACAGCTCCGACAGCTCCGGCGGGATCGCGGTGATGGCCAATGAGCGCGGCCTCGCCGCCCCGCTCGGCGTCGAGTTCGCACCCCCGCACCGGGCCCACCGGATACGGGAGTTGCTCGGCGCGCGCACCGGCTGGACCTCCGACGCCCAGGCCGCCGTCCACACCGACACCCGCCTCGCCTCCTCCCGCCCACTGCTGGCCCTGCTCGCCTGGGCCCCCGGCCTCGGCCCCGCCGCCGAACGCCTCCGGGACCGGCTGCTGCGCTGGGACCGCCACATGGACGCGGACAGCACCGACGCGACCCTCTACGCCCGCCTGCGCACCGACGTCGTCCACCGGCTGGCCGCCCACCCCGCCCTCAAGGGCGTCACGGGCGCGGACGACCCCTGGCGCTCGCCGGCCTGCCCCGCCCTCTTCCGCCCCTGGCTCGCCGCCGTCCCCCGGATCGGCTACGCCCTGGAGAGCCTGCTCACCGTAGGACTCCTGCCGCACGAGGACCGGTTGGCGCTCGTCGCGGCCTCGGCCGAGGCCGTCGCGGCGGCGGCCGAGGAGACCCCGCCCGCCCCGTGGGGCGAGCTGCACCGGCTCTCCCCCTGGCAGGCCCTGCCGGACCTCGCACCCGAAAGTTCCGACGCGGAGGCGATCCGGCCGGGGGTCGCGGGCGACCACGACTGCGTGCTGTCCACCTCCAGCGTCCCCGGCGTCACCGACCTGTTCGCCCGGGGCCCGGCCGCCCGCTACGTCTGGGACCTGGCCCGCCGCGAGGACAGCCGGTGGGCGGTCCCGTTCGGCGCGTCCGGAGTCCCCGGCTCCGCCCACCACCGCGACCAGACGCCCCTGTGGGCACGGGGCGAGCTCGCCCCGGTCGTCACGGACTGGAACCTGCTGCACCGCACGACGCCCCACCGCACATCGCTCCACCGCACCGAGGAGAACCCCGCCATGACCACCGCAGCCACCGGGCCCGCGGCCCCCGCCCTCCGGCCCGCCGTGCACGAGCAGAAGGTCGAGGGCTTCGGCACCGTCCGCCTGGTCCCGGTCGACCCGGCGGCCGACGCCGACCTGCTGCACGGCTGGGTCACCGAGGAGCGGGCCCGCTTCTGGGGCATGGCCGACCACACCCGCGAACAGGTCCGGGAGATCTACGAGTTCGTCGACTCGCTCCCCACGCACCACGCCTACCTCGCCCTGCGTGACGGCGTCCCGGCCGCGCTCTTCCAGACGTACGAGCCGGACGCCGACCCGGTCGGCGAGTGCTACGACGTACAGCCCGGAGACTTCGGCATCCACCTGCTCATCGCGGCCGCCGAGGGCGAGGGAGCGGTGAAGGGGTACACGGACGCCCTTCTCACCGCGTTCATCGCCTACGTCTTCGGCGACCCGGCCCACCTGCGGGTCGTCGTCGAGCCCGACGCCCGCAACGAGAAGGCCCTCGCCCGGATGGTCCGGGTCGGGTTCGAGCTGGGCCCGGAGATCGAGAAGCCGGAGAAGACGGCCCGGCTGGCGTTCCTGACGAGGGCGGCGCTGGGACTGGCGTAACGGACCATCGCGCACAGCGGCGGCGCGGGCCCTACGACACGGGGCCCGCCCCGGGCTCATGGCGTGGAGCCCGCCCCGCTCCACGGCGCGGCGGATCAGCTCCGACACCGCGAACGGCGCGCCGTCCGCCGGACGGCCGTACGCGCCGTAGAGCGTGAGGCCCGCCCAGAGAGAGGCGGAGCAGGCCCTACGACGCCGGGTCCGCCCCGTCCGGGTACAGTGCGCCGCCCGGCCGGAACAGCCGCTTGGCGACCGCGTGCCCGCCCTCCGCCGCCATCCGGAACCACGGCTCCGCCGCCGTCAGCCCCTCCCGCTGCTCGACCAGGCGGCCCAGCTCCCACATCGACTCCACGTCACCGGCCTCGACCGCCTGCCGCAGCAGCCGCTCGGCGGTGTCGGGTCGACCCTCGGCCCGGGCGGTCAGGGCGAGCGTCCGCAGCTCCCGTACGGCCCGGGCGTCCCCGGCGGCGGCCGCCGCCGCCAGCGCGCGCGGATCGGCGGGGCGGCGGTACCGGTTCCCCAGGATCAGCAGGATCCCGAGCACCCACATGATCCAGCTCAGGCTGATCAGCGTGCCGTTGCCGGTGATCACCCCGGTCAGACTCAGCGCGCCGCCCGCCGGCAGCAGGAAGTACCCCAGCCCCAGCCCCGGCCCCACTCCCGGTCCCATGCCCGGTCCCACTCCCGGTCCCATTCCCGCTCCTCTCCGCCCGGCCCGCGCCACGCGTGCTTCGTCCCTTCCCGCTTCTCAGCCCGTCGTACCGGCCGCCGCGTCGAGGAAGACCGGGTTGGTGAGCGCCGCGAACGCGCCCGGCAGTCCGGGAACGGCCGGTGCGTGCCGGACCTCGGCGCGTACGTACGCGGCGTGGTCGGGGGTCGTACGCCACTCCACCACGTCCGCTCCCGCCGCGGGCAGCGGGGTGGTCAGCAGGACCCCCTGATCGGTGACCAGCCGCACCGTGCAGTCGGCGGGCGCACCCGACACCGCCAGCCGTACGTTCACGGGGGCGTCCGCCGCCGCTCGCAGCCGCTCGCCGATGCCCGCGTGCCGGCCCCGCCCGTCCGTCGCGCCGAAGGAGAGGGTGAGGGCGGCGGACTCGGCGAGGTAGGAGCGCCCGGCCCGGATGCCCGCGAGGACCGCCCGCCGCGACAGCGACTCGGCCAGGACGACGGTCTGCGGGTGGCCCAGGCGGTCCGGCTCGCGGTGCGCGTCGCTGTTGCCCATCGCGGGGAGCCAGCGCCCCGGCCCGTCGTCCGCGTTCCGTACGGAGGCCACCAGCGCGTTGTCCCACTCGGCGAGGGCGACCTCGTCGTCCGGGGTCCAGGGCCCGTTCCACACCTCGACCGCGTCCGCCTCCGCGAGGCCGAACTTCCAGTTGCAGCCGATGCAGGTGGCGTGCGGATGGGCGGGCACGACGAGCCCGCCGGCCCGGCGGATCTGGCGCGCGTACCGGCCGAAGCGGTGGTCGCGGGCCCGGTAGCGCCAGTCGACGAAGACGCCCGGGTCGGTGCCGACGGCCAGCACGTGCCCGTTGCGGGTGGTGATCTCCTCGCCGGTCAGGATCAGCAGGTCGTCGCCCCACAGACCCTCCCACGCTGCGTGGGCGGAGGTGGTGTTGTGCTCGCTGCTGTTGATGAAGTCGAGCCCGGCGGCCCGCGCGGCGGCGGCGACCTCGGCCGGGGTGCGCCGCCCGTCCGAGTGCGTGGAGTGGACGTGGCAGTCGCCCCGGTACCAGGCCCGGCCGCGCCCCTTGGCCCGCTCGGGCGGGTAGGCGGGGGTGGGGGTACGGGCCGGCTCCCCGAAGCGGAGGGTGACGGTCACCTCGTACGGGAGGCCTTCGGGGGCCACGGTGTAGGGGGCCAGGGCGATGTGCCAGGTGCCGGGGCGTACGGGGCCCGGAAGGTAGCCGGGGGTCGCGGTGTCGGCGCGGACGAAGAACGAGGTGCGCGCCCCGCCGGACCAGCCTCGGAAGCCGCGCCCGCCCAGGGCCGTGCCGCGTTCGTCGAAGAGGCCGATATCGAGCGCGTTGCCCTGGACGCCGGGTGGCACGGGCGGCTTCCCGTACGTGTACGAGACGACCAACTCGGTTACCCCGCGCGGGACTTCGATCGGGAGGTACACGTAGTCGGGCGACCCGGCGGGCAGTGTCCCGCGCACGGTCCGGGTGCGCCGGGGACCGTCGTCGGGGCCGGGCCCGGGGCGGTCTGCGGCGTGGGCGAAGCTCACGGTGGCCAACGTCAAGCCGGTGGCGGCAGTCGCGGCGAGGAGGCCGCGCCGGTGCACAGCGGTGTTCGTGGCGGTGTTCACGGCTGCGTTCATGGCTGTCACGGTCTCGGATTTCGCCGACATACGGCTTACGTTGGCGCTTCGCACGGACGACGTACAGAAGGACGACGTACAGAAGCAGGACGACCACGGAGGTGTCACGGAGGTGGCTTCGATGCGGATTTCCACCACGATCTTCCTCACCGACGAGACGGTGACCCCGGTCAGGCTCGCCCGCGAGCTGGAGCAGCGGGGGTTCGGCGGGCTGTATCTGCCCGAGCACACGCACATCCCGGTGAGCCGCCGCACGCCGTACCCGATGGGCGGTGACCTGCCCCGCGAGTACGGCCGCACGCTGGACCCGTTCGTCGCCCTCGGCCAGGCCGCCGCCGTCACCGAGCGCCTCACCCTCGGCACGGGCATCACGCTGGTCGCCCAGCACGACCCGATCGACCTGGCCAAGCAGGCCGCCACCCTGGACCACCTCTCCGGCGGCCGGTTCACGCTCGGCGTCGGCTACGGCTGGAACGTCGAGGAGGCCGCCGACCACGGGGTGGAGTGGCCGACGCGCCGGGACCGGGTCCGGGACCGGATGGCGCTGATGCGGGCCCTGTGGGCGGACGAGCCGAGCGGGTACGAGGGCGCCTTCGGGTCGGTGCAGGCGAGCGAGGCGCACCCGAAGCCCTGCCGGCGGCCCCGCGGCCCGGTCAACGGCCCGCGCACGCTGATCGGCGGCGGGGCGGGCCCGAAGCTGTTCGCGCACATCGCGGAGTACGCGGACGGTTGGCTGCCCATCGGCGGCGGGGGTCTCACGGAGTCCCTGCCGAAGCTGCGGGCGGCCTGGGAGGAGGCCGGGCGCGACCCGAAGGGTCTCCAGGTGGTGCCGTACGCGGTCCACCCCAGCCCCGGAAAGCTCGCCCACTACGCGGACCTGGGCATCGAGGAGGTCGTGCTCCAGCTGCCCCCGGCGGACGAACCGGAGGTCCTGCGGACGCTGGACGCGTACGCCGCGTACCTGTGAGAAGGGGCCCTCCGGGGCCGCCGGTGCAACCGTGCCCGCGTACAAGGCATCCTTATCCACCGGGGATCGCATACGCGGGCCGGAGGCCCGCCCGGGTGGGGAGTGGAATGAACAGGCCGTTGCGGCACATAGCCATCTTCTGCGGGCTGCTGGTGCTGGCCCTGCTGCTGCGGGCGAACTGGCTCCAGCACGTCGACCGCCAGGAGCTGGCCCAGCACGAGCACAACGCCCGGGTGCGGTTCGAGCGGTTCTCCACCCCGCGCGGCGACATCATCGTCGGCGGCAAGGCGGTCACCGGGTCGAAGGAGACCGACAGCCGGGACTACGCGTTCCGCCGGACCTACAAGGACGGTCCGATGTACGCGCCCGTCACCGGCTACGCCTCCCAGTCCCGGGGCACGTCACTGCTGGAGCGGACCTACGACAGCGTCCTCAGCGGCCAGGACGACCGCTTCGCCTTCCGGCACGCCAAGGACGTCCTGACCGGCCAGCCCCGGCGCGGCGGCGACGTGATCACGACGATCGACGCCAAGGCGCAGAAGGCCGGCTACAAGGGGCTGACCGACCTGGGCGCCCGGGGCGCGGTCGTCGCCCTGGACCCGAGCACCGGCAAGGTGCTGGCCCTGGCCTCGACGCCCTCGTACGACCCCGAGGCCTTCGCCGGCATCTCGTTCAAGGAGAGCGACCGCTTCACCGCGCTGGAGAAGAAGAAGGACAAGCCGCTGGCCAACCGCCCGCTGCGCGAAACGTACCCGCCCGGCTCCACCTTCAAGATCCTCACGGCCGCGGCGGCGCTGGAGCACGGCGTGGTCACCGACGTGGACGCCCGGACGGACGCCGTCTCGCCCTACCCCCTGCCGCTCGCCTCGAACAAGATCGGCAGCGAGGCGGGCGACGCCGTGTGCAACAAGGCGTCGATGAAGACGGCCATGCAGTTCTCCTGCAACAACGTCTTCCTGGACGCCGCGTCCGAGCTGGGCGAGGACCGGATGCGGGAGACGGCGGAGAAGTTCGGCTTCAACGAGGACGTGTACGCGGAGGAGTTCGGCGACCTGCTCGCCACGAAGAGCCTCTACCCGCCGAAGCTCGACAAGCCCGGCACGGCCCTCACCGGTATGGGCCAGGGCAGCCTGACCAGCACCCCGATGCAGATGGCGATGGTCACGGCGGCCCTCGCGAATGACGGCAAGCTGATGCAGCCGTTCATCGTCGACGAGCTGCGCGGCCCGGACCTCTCCACGCTGGAGAAGAACGAGCCGAAGGAGATGAGCCAGGCCGTCTCGCCGGAGACGGCGAAGAAGGTCCAGGAGATGATGGAGCACACCGCGAAGGAGGGCAGCGCCCAGCGCGCTCTGATCGACGGTGTCACGGTCGGCGGCAAGACGGGTACGGCCCAGCGGGGCGTGAACGTCGAGGACGAGGTGCCGTACGGCTGGTTCGTCAGCTACGGCAAGAAGGACGACGGCCGCTCGGTCGCGGTCGCCGTGTTCATCGACCCGACGGACATGGACATCTCCCGCTCGGACATCTCGGGCGGCCGCCTCGGCGCCCCGATCGCGAAGAGCGTGATGCAGGCGGTGCTGGGGGACTAGGGGGCCATCTCAGCCCGTCCGGACGCCCACTCCAGCCCGTCCGGGGCGGCCCTCCCAATTCGTCCGGGGTGAGCCAAAACAAGCCCGTCCGGCGTTTGAGGACGGAACCGCCAAGGTGGCCCTGGGTGACGCAACGGGGTGCCGAGCCCCAGGTCCCTGTCTGCCCTCACGCCCCCCGAGGCAAGGGTTCCGTCGTCAAACGCCGGACGGGCTGATAGCGCTCCGGCCTGGTGGGCGCCCCGAGGCGCGGGAGGGCACCCCGGAAGGGCTCCCTACGTCATGGTCGACTCGGCCTCCTGGATGGGTGATGCGGCCGACGCCTTCGCGGCGCTCCCCGAGATCATGGAGGCGCACGTGATCGCGGGCAGCGCATCGGCGATGGGTGAAGGTCAGGACCGCGACCACCGAGCAGTTGCAGGACGTACTCCGCCGGATCGACGGGGTCGGCGGGACGCAGGCCACGGTGGTGCTGGAGACGTTCTTCGAACGCCCCGTCCCGCTGGAGACCACCGCCGAGGTGTGACTCCGCCCAGGGGCAACGGCTCTAGCGCACCGACCTCAACGTGCCCCGCCGCACGACCTTCTCCTCCTCCTCCTCCTCCGCCTCGGGCGTGACACCGGAGGAAGAGGCGGAGCCAGCGGAGGCGGCGGCGGAGGAGGCCAACGCCACCAGCTCCGTCAACGCGTCGATACGGAAGTCCGCCGTCTCCACCACATCCGGATGCTCCGCCCACCAGTGCCCGTACGGCCCGCGCCGCAGATGCGCCGTCCGCATCCCCGCCGCCGCGGCCGGGAACAGGTCGTCGGCCGGGTGGTCGCCCACGTACAGCGTCGCCTCCGGGGCCGCGCCCGCCACCTCGGCCACCCGTGCGAAGAATTCCGGGTCCGGCTTGCGTACGCCCCACTCGTCCGAGGTGACCACCAGGTCGGCGGGCAGGTCCAGCGCCCGCAGCAACTTCCCGGCCCGGACCGTGCCGTTCCCCGCCACCACGACCCGGACGCCCGCGGCCCGCAGTTCGCCCAGCGCGGGCCGGACGTCCTGGTAGAGGTCCGACTCGTCGAGGTGTTCCCCGCGCCCGGCGGCGGCCCGCGCGCGGTAGGCCTCCTCGACGTCCATGTCGGGCCGCAGGATCCGCAGCGCGTCCGTGGCCTCGCGGCCCTGGGTGACGGCCGCGCCCACCAAAGCGCCGAGCGTGTGCGGTGGTACGCCGAGCCAGTTGGCCCAGGACGCCCAGTGCCGGTCGTCGCGTACGAGGGTTTCGCCGATGTCGAGGACGATCGTTTCCATCACCGTTCCGACACTAGGCGCGAGGACGCCGCCTGCGGGCTCTCATTCGGGTGAGTCGGCCCGCACGAGTGACCAGGAGCATCCGCGGGCCTGCGCATACAGGCCCCGGGCCCTGGTCCGGTACCCGCGCCTCGCTCGTATGCTCGGTTCATGACCGATCCCGATGCCGATCCCCAGAGCGGACGCCCCACCTCCAACGCCATGCGGCGCGCGCTCAAACGCGCCCGTGACGGTGTCGCCCTCGACGTCACCGAGGCCGCCGTCCTGCTCCAGGCGCGCGGCGACGACCTGAAGGATCTGGCCGCGTCCGCCGCCCGCGTCCGGGACGCGGGCCTGGAGGCCGCGGGCCGGCCGGGCGTGATCACGTACTCGCGCAAGGTCTTCATCCCGCTCACCCGCCTCTGCCGCGACAAGTGCCACTACTGCACCTTCGTCACCGTCCCCGGTAAGCTCCGCCGCGCCGGCCACGGGATGTTCCTGTCCCCCGACGAGGTGTTGAAGATCGCCCGCGACGGCGCGGCGATGGGCTGCAAGGAAGCGCTGTTCACCCTCGGCGACCGCCCCGAGGACCGGTGGCCCGAGGCGCGCGAGTGGCTGGAGGCGGAGGGGTACGACGACACGCTCGCGTACGTACGCGCCATGGCGATCCGGGTCCTGGAGGAGACGGGCCTGCTGCCCCACCTCAACCCGGGCGTCCTGACCTGGACCGACCTCCAGCGCCTCAAGCCCGTCGCGCCCTCGATGGGGATGATGCTGGAGACGACGGCGACCCGCCTGTGGTCCGAGCCCGGCGGCCCGCACCACGGCTCCCCGGACAAGGAACCGGCCGTACGGCTGCGGGTCCTCGAAGACGCGGGCCGCTCCAACGTCCCCTTCACCACCGGCATCCTGATCGGGATCGGCGAGTCCTACGAGGAGCGCGCCGACTCCCTCTTCGAGCTGCGCAAGACGGCCCGGGCCTACCACGGCATCCAGGAAGTCATCGTGCAGAACTTCCGCGCCAAGCCGGACACGGCGATGCGCGGGATGCCCGACGCGGAGCTGGAGGAGCTGGCCGCCGCGATCGCCGTGACCCGGCACATCCTCGGCCCGTCCGCCCGGATCCAGGCCCCGCCGAACCTGGTGGACGCCGAGTACGCGCTCCTCATCGGCGCGGGCATCGACGACTGGGGCGGGGTCTCGCCGCTCACCCCCGACCATGTGAACCCCGAGCGCCCCTGGCCGCACATCGACGAACTGGCGGCGCGCACCGCCGAGTCGGGCTTCACGCTCCGTGAACGCCTCACCATCTACCCCGAGTTCATCCAGCGCGGGGAGCCCTGGCTCGACCCCCGGCTCCTCCCGCACGTCCGCGCCCTGGCCGACCCGGAGACGGGCCTCGCCCGCGAGGACGCGCTCCCCGTCGGCCTGCCCTGGCAGGAGCCCGACGAGGGGTTCGCCTCCTCCGGCCGCACCGACCTCCACGCCACCATCGACACCGAGGGCCGCACCGGCGACCGACGCAACGACTTCGACGAGGTGTACGGGGACTGGGAGGCGCTCCGCGAGGCGGCGGCGCCCGGCATGGTCCCGTCCCGGATCGACGCCGACGTACGCCAGGCCCTGAGCCAGGCCGACGACGACCCCACGAAGCTCACCGACGACCAGGCCCTCGCCCTGCTCCACGCGGACGGCCCGGCGCTGGACGAGCTGTGCCGGATCGCGGACGCGCTGCGCCGGGACGTGGTCGGTGACGACGTCACGTACATCGTCACGCGGAACATCAACTTCACCAACGTCTGCTACACGGGCTGCCGCTTCTGCGCCTTCGCCCAGCGCCGCACCGACGCCGACGCGTACACCCTCTCGCTGGACCAGGTCGCGGACCGGGCGGCGCAGGCGTGGGACGTCGGCGCGGTCGAGGTCTGCATGCAGGGCGGCATCCACCCGGACCTGCCGGGCACGGCCTACTTCGACATCGCACGGGCGGTGAAGGAACGCGTCCCCGGCATGCACGTCCACGCCTTCTCGCCCATGGAGGTCGTCAACGGCGCGACCCGCACCGGGATGTCGATCCGCGACTGGCTGACGGCCGCCAAGGAAGCGGGACTCGACTCGATCCCCGGTACGGCGGCGGAGATCCTGGACGACGAGGTCCGCTGGGTCCTCACCAAGGGCAAGCTGCCCACGGCCACCTGGCTGGAGGTCATCAAGACGGCGCACGAGGTGGGCCTGCGCTCGTCCTCGACGATGATGTACGGGCACGTGGACCAGCCCCGCCACTGGCTGGGCCACTTCCGTACGCTCTCCCGACTCCAGCAGGAGACAGGCGGCTTGACGGAGTTCGTCACCCTCCCCTTCATCCACACCAACGCCCCGGTCTACCTGGCCGGCATCGCCCGCCCCGGCCCGACGGACCGCGACAACCGCGCCGTCACCGCGATGGCGCGGCTGCTCCTCCACCCGCACATCCCCAACATCCAGACGAGCTGGGTGAAGCTCGGCACGGAGGGCGCGGCGGAAATGCTCCGCTCGGGCGCGAACGACCTGGGCGGCACGCTGATGGAGGAGACCATCTCCCGTATGGCGGGGTCGAGTTACGGCTCGTACCGCTCCATCAAGGACCTGGAGGCTATCGCCGAGCTGGCGGGCCGCCCGTCCCGTCCCCGTACGACGCTGTACGGGGAGGTCCCGGCCGAACGGGTCGCGGCGGCCACGGCCTCGGACGGCCATCTGCCGGAACTGCTGCCGGTGCTGCCCAGCTGAGGGCGGAGGGCGGAAGAGGTGTGCGGGGCGGGGGGAGCC
>NZ_JBHXJG010000048.1:0-35100 GCF_042723425.1 Streptomyces sp. NPDC058375
GCGCCGCACCGGCGCCCCCCGCGGTCGCTGTCGTCACGGCGTCAGCTCTTGTATGCCTTGACCGCTTCGGACTCCAGTTTCTTCTGAGTCCCCGCGATGTCCTTCGGATTCTTCAGGAAGTCCTGGAGAATCTTCCACTCGCCCGCACCGGGCGTCCCGCCGAACGACTGCGGGGCCTGGTCGGACATGTCGAACCGCACGTCGTCACCGGCGTCGATGAGCGCCTGCGCCATCGTGCGCTGCACGTCGTTCGGGTACGCCTTCAGATCCAGACCCTTGTTCGGCGAGATGAATCCGCCCGCCTCGGCCCAGATCTTCGCCGCGTCCGACGACGCCAGCCAGGTCAGCAGCGCCTGGGCGCCCTTGCTGTCCTTCAGGGCCACCGCCGCGTCGCCGCCGGTCACCACCGGGGAGTCCGCGCCGACCGCCGGGAACGGGAAGACCTTGGCGTCCGTGCCGATCTTCGCCTCGGTCTGCGCGATGTTGATCGCGACGAAGTCGCCCTCGAAGACCATCGCGCCCTTGGGCTGGTCGCCCCCGGTGAAGGTCTGCGTCACCGAGGCCGGGAACTCCGTCTGGAGCGCCCCGTCCGCGCCGCCCGCGATCAGCTCCGGCTTGCCGAACAGCTCGGCCAGCGTGGTCAGCGCGTCCTTGACGGACGGGTCGGTCCACGGGATCTCGTGCTTCGCCAACTGGTCGTACTTCTCCGGGCCCGCCTGCGAGAGGTAGACGTTCTCGAACCAGTCGGTCAGGGTCCAGCCGTCCGCGCCGCCCACCGAGACCGGGGTGACGCCGGAGGCGCCCACCGTCTCGGCGGTGGTCAGGAAGTCCTTCCAGGTCTTCGGCTCGCTCGCCCCCGCGTTGTCGAACGCGGCGGCGTTGTACCAGATCAGGGACTTGTTGGCGGCCTTGAAGTACACCCCGTACTGGGTGCCGTCGACCGCGCCGAGGTCCTGCCAGACCTTGGCGTAGTTCTTGTCGAGCTGGGCCTTCGCCTCGGCGCCGACCGGCTTGGCCCACTTCTTCGCGGCCGCCTGCTGGATCGCGCCGACCTGCGGGATCATCGCCACGTCCGGCGGCTGCTTGCCCGCGATCTTGGTGCCCAGGAAGTTGATGATCGGGTCCTGCGCCGGGACGAACGTGACGTCCGCGCCCGTACGCTTCTCGAACTCGTCCAGCACCTTGGTGAAGTTGGCCTGCTCGGGCCCGGTCCAGACCGCGGCGACGGAGACCTTCTCCCCGTCCAGCTTCGGCAGGTCGACCGTGGACGCGCTGTCCGTGCCCTTGCCGGAGTCGTCACCCGACTTCTTCTTGCCGTCGCCGTCGCCCCCGCAGCCGGTGAGCGCCAGAGCGCCGACCGCCGCGAACACGAGTGCGGCCCTGCGTATCGAGAGGGTTGTGCGCATTCCTGCCCCGTTTCTTCCCTACGCGCCCGGCCACGTCCGCATGCCCGGACTACGTCGTCCGTGCGCACAGTCCTACGCCCGGCGCCCGGGCCCCGCAATACCGCCGGAGGCTCCAACGCGCCGATCGTGATCGCCTCGTGACGTCATGTCAGGGCATGTCGGAAGCCTGCCCGGGCAGGGGTAGGAGCGGCGCTCCCGGTGGCCGTGGTCGGGCCGTGGTCACGCTGCGGTCGGGGCGTCGTCGGGGCGTAGTCATGCTGTGAACGGTACGAGCGCGGGGAGCCGTTCGGCGTTCACCGAGCGGGCCGCGCGCTCCAGGGCGCTGGCGAGCAGCGCGAGGTCGGTCGGCCCGTTGCCCAGCTCCCGCACCGGCCGCCGGGTCGGCGGATCGCCCATCCGCTCCCACTCCAGCGGGACGACGGTCGGACGCAGCGTCGCCGTCCGTGGGATGCGCCCGGTGACCCGGCCCCCCTGGAACGGCGTCACCCGGCCGTCCGGATGCCCCAACCTGCCCCGGCCCGGGGCCGGTTCGTCCGGGGACGGCGGCAGCACGGGAGCGTCCAGGACGATGCGCAGCCGGGCGCCCCGGGCCAGCTCGGTGTCCTCGGTGCGGTCGGGGCGCGCGGAGGTGGCGACCAGGTGCACGCCGAGCCGCCCGCCGTCCCGGGCCACGGCCTCCAGCGCCCGCACCACCGAACCGGCGGCGGGCCGGCCGGGGGAGCCGAGCGCCGGGGCGACCAGCGCGTCGAAGTCGTCGGTGAGGACGACGAGGCGGGGCAGCGGGGAGGGGCCGGGGGCCACGGACCGGGCGGCGGCGGGGCGCAGCCGCAGGGTGCCGCTGGCCGGAGAGTCCAGATCGCCCCGCCGCTCGGCGCCGCTCGGCGGCCGCTGGCCCACGATGCGGGGGGCGGCCTCCTGCCGGCCCTCCTGCCGACTCTCCTGTCGGCCCTCCTGCTGGGCGTGCCGCTCGTGCCAGGCCGCGAAGTCCAGGTCGCCGAGCAGCTCGGCGCGGCGCTTCAGCTCGCCGCCCAGGGCCTGGGCGAACTCCCGCATCCGGACCGGGTCGGACGCCACGAGGTGCGTGAAGACGTGCGGCAGCTCCGTACAGGGGAGCAGGCCCTCGCCGAGCTCGCCGTGCTCACCACCGGAACCGTCGACCAGGAGGATGCCGAGCCGGTCGGGCCGGGCGGCGGAGGCGAGCGAGGCGGCGACGGCCCGGAGCAGCTCGGTGCGACCGCTGCCCGGGGGCCCCTCGATCAGCAGGTGCGGGCCCTCGTCGGCGAGATCGACGCTGAGGGGGCCGCGGGGGCCCGCGCCGAGCACGAGGACGGGACGGCCGGTGTGGACGGCGGCCGGGGCCGGGGTCGTGGCACTGCCGGGGCCGGGACCGGACGGCGCGGGGGTGGCGTCGCCCCGCTCCCAGGCGTCGGCCCCTGTTCCTGCTCCGGTGCCGGCCCCTTGACCCGGGCCGGAGCGCTGGGCGCCCAGGTAGGGCGTGCGGCCGGAGTCGTGGTCGTCCAGGGGCGGGTACGGGGTGCGGCCGGAGTCGCGGCTGTCGAGCGGCGGATACGGAGTGCGGTCCGGGTCGGGGGCGCCCGCGGCCGGATACGGCGTGCGGCCGGAGTCGTGGTGGGGGGAGGAGGCCGCGGTGCGCTGGGGGCCGACGCGCGGGCCGGCGCTGAGGGTGCGCCCGGAGTTGGCGCTGTCCAGCTCGGAGCGGGGCGGGGGAGCGGTGGCGGCGCGAGGTGCCGAGGCGCCCGGCTGGGCCTCCGCCGTGGACGCCCAGCGGGCCATCAGCGAAGCCGGAGTGGCGCGGGCCAGGCCCAGCTCGTCCAGCAGCCGGGCGGACGGCGGCAGCGCGGCGGTCGTCGGGCGGCCCGCCAGCGCGGCCGAGCCCTCCTCGCGCAGCGGCGCGAGCGCCCGGCCGAACCGCTCGGCCCAGGCCGCCGACACCGCGTCCACGGCGGCCACGGTCCCGTGCCCCGCGGCCTGCCCGCCCGCCGTGCGCAGCAGGCGCAACGCCGTGGCGACGTCGCCGCTCAGCATCGCGACCGCGCCGCACTCCCGGAAGGCGATGGAGCTCCGGCAGGCGGCCTCGTAGGTCGCGGCCACCGGCGAGGTGGGGGAGGCGGCCGGGGTCTCGGCCAGACAGATCAGGTGGATCCCGGCCGCCGCGCCCGCCCCGGCCAGCCGCGCCGTGGTCTCGCGCAGGAACGCCGTACCGGGGTCGCCGTCCAGGACGACCACGGTGTGCGGACCCTTGTGGTCGCGGGCGGCCCCGGCCACCGCGGCCCGGTCCAGATGCGGCCAGCCTGGACCGAGGGGGCCCTCGTCGAGGCGGCGCACCAGCTCGGCCGTACGGGCTTCCGCCTGCTCACGCTCGTACGCGAGGAGCAGCCGGCAGTCCTGCCCGTGCGTCGGGCGCAGGTGCGGCAGCCAGCCCAGCCAGGACCACTCGCGCCGGCGTTCCTCCAGCGTGCGGGAGCGGTCCGTGGAGACGAGGACGATCTCCAGGTCGAACGGGGAGTGCAGCGCGGCGAGCTGCGCCACCGTCGCGCGGGCGAGACCCGCCAGCCGGGCGCGCGGACCGGCGAGCCCCAGCGAACCGGCCTCCCGCAGCCCCACGGTCACCGGCACGCCGGGCACCTCGGCCCGGTCGGTCGTGCCGAGCCGCACCACCAGCGCCTCGGGGTGCTCCGGGTGGCGCTCCCAGAGCCGGGGCCCCGGGCCGAGCGCGGTCAGCAGCACGGCCGCCGGATCGGGCCAGGTGCCCTCGGGGGCGGAGGGCAGCGCGGAGAAGGGGGAACCGGGGGAGGCCGGGGAAGCGAGATGCCCGGCCCCCGACGGGCCACCGGACGGATCGGGGGAGCCGCCCGGGACGCGCGACGAGCCCGCCGCGGAGCCGTGCGGTCCGGGGCTGTGCGCGCCCGAGCCGTGCGGTCCGGAGCGGTGCGCGCCGGGGGTTTGCGAGCCGGATCCGTGGGCCCCGGTCCCCTGCGCCCCGGAGCCGTGGGCCCCGGATCCGTGAGCCCTCGCGCCTTGCGCGCCTGTTCCCTGCGATCCGGAGCCGTACCCGCCGGAGCCGTATCCCTCGGAGCCGTACGTTCCGGTCCCGTGCGCCCCGGAGTCGTCCGCCCCTGTTCCGTACGCCCCGGATCCGTATGCCGACGATCCGTACGCCTCGGATCCGTACGCCTCGGATCCGTACGCCGATGATCCGTACGCCGACGATCCGTAGGTCTCGGAGCCGTGTGCCGACGATCCGTGCGTCTCGAAGCCGTACGCGGCCCGGGAGCCCGGAGCGTCCGGGGTGCGGGCAGCTCCGTACGCGTCGCCCCGCCCCCCGGCCCCGGTCTCCCGGCCCGCCGTCTGCTCGCTCTTCGCGCCGCCTTTGAGCCGCCTCGCCCAGGCCCCTAGGCCACGCCGGGGCGCCGGGGCATCGGTGAACTCCTCGCCGCGGGCGTGGGCGCCGCCTGGCGCGTACGCGCCCGGCCCGGCCTCGGCATGCCCCGGCCAGGAGGCCTCGTCGGAGGACGCCTCCGGAGCCCCGTACGCACCGGAGGACCCGGAAGAAGCAGCGGAACCGGAGGCCGGGAACGGTGACGAGGCGGGAGAAGCGGCGGCAGGGGAGGAGGCGAACGGCGAGGCCGGTGCGCCGTACGCGGGGCCGGTGCCCTGGCCCCCGTGGTCGGGGGTGTGCGCGGCGGAGGGCGCACCGGTGCCCTGGCCCGGGGCGGCGCCCCCCGTCTCGGCGCGGGTCACCCGCAGGTGCCCCTCGCCGTCCGGGGCGATCGGCAGCGTCGCCGCGCGGCAGCCCGACGTGAGGCGGAGGGCGGACTCGCCGAGCCGCAGCAGCGCGCCGGGGGCGAGGCGGACCGGCCGCTCGTGCACCTCGACGCCGTCCAGCGAGGTGCCGTTCGTCGAGCCGAGGTCGGCGACCGAGACCCGGCCGTCGTCGGAGACCGTCACCGCGCAGTGCAGCCGGGAGACGTCCGGGTCGTCCAGCGGGACGTCCGCGTCGGCGGAGCGGCCGATCCGGATCTGCCCGCCGTGCAGCAGATGGACGCCGCCCGCGTCCGGCCCCGCCACCACGTGGAGCTGGGCCGGAACGGCGTCGTCCGTCGCTTCTTCGTCGCCTGGGACCTGGAGCGAGAGGACCGCGCCGTCCACCAGGGGCGGCTCGCCCAGCGCGATGCGGTGCCCGTCCAGCCGCTCCCGCCCGGCGAAGAGCACGACCGCCCCGCCGCCCTGGGAGCTCTCGGGCCCCGACACGGCGGCGGCCAGCTGGGAGGCGACGGCGGCCAGCGCCGTCCCGGCGGGGGCGGTGACGAGCACGTCGCAGGTGCGCGCCGGGGTCTGGCCGCTGCGCGGCGCGAGGACGGTCAGCCGGATCTGCATCGCCGTCAGCGGTCCCTTCTGCGCGGGGGTGCCCGGCAGGGGAAACGCCCTGTGATTCCCCCCACCCGGCACGGACACGTCGTCCGTACAGGTCGTCACGGACCGCGAGGCTCCGACCCCGCAGATCCGTGCTGGAGGCATCCTCGCACCTGCCACTGACAACACGCCCGGCGGTCACCTTTAAATGATCTTGAATGGTCGGCTGTGGGCGCAAAAGTGCCTGCTTGCGTCCGGATCCCGCCGCTCGGAGAGGTTTCCCGGGGAGTCGCCCGGCACAAGTCGGGCAGGGGCACGCACAGACGGTCGAACGGTCAGCCGTCTCCCGGGCGGCCGTACGGCAACCATCGGCCCGGTCCACGCGTCTTCCCCCGAAACGTGAGCCCCCGGTGCCCCGTTCGGCGGCATTACAGTGGGCCGGAACATTCGGGCGGGCCCGGCGGCACGACACCCCCTGGGGTCCGCAAGCACCACGATCAGCAGGGAGCGCATGACGTGCGGCCTGTAGGCAGCAAGTACCTCCTGGAGGAGCCGCTCGGGCGCGGCGCCACGGGCACCGTCTGGCGAGCCCGCCAGCGGGAGACCGCGGGCGCCGAGGCAGCCGTCGCGGGTCAGCCCGGCGAGACCGTGGCCATCAAGGTCCTCAAGGAGGAGCTGGCCAACGACGCCGATGTGGTGATGCGGTTCCTGCGGGAGCGCTCCGTCCTGCTGCGGCTCACGCACCCGAACATCGTGCGCACCCGCGACCTGGTCGTCGAGGGCGATCTCCTCGCCCTGGTGATGGACCTGATCGACGGCCCCGACCTGCACCGCTACCTGCGCGCCAACGGCCCGCTCACCCCGGTCGCCGCCGCCCTGCTCACCGCGCAGATCGCGGACGCGCTCGCCGCCAGCCACGCCGACGGCGTCGTCCACCGCGACCTCAAGCCGGCCAACGTGCTGCTCGACGAGCGCGACGGCGGCATGACCCCGATGCTCACCGACTTCGGCATCGCGCGCCTGGCCGACTCCCCGGGGCTGACCCGGACCCACGAGTTCGTCGGCACGCCCGCCTACGTCGCGCCGGAGTCCGCCGAGGGCCGCCCGCAGACCTCCGCCGTCGACATCTACGGCGCGGGCATCCTGCTGTACGAGCTGGTCACCGGCCGTCCGCCGTTCGCCGGGGGCACCGCCCTCGAAGTCCTGCACCGGCACCTCAGCGAGGAGCCCCGCCGGCCCTCCACCGTGCCCGCCCCGCTGTGGACGGTCATAGAGCGCTGCCTGAGCAAGGACCCGGACCGGCGGCCCAGCGCCGAGAACCTGGCCCGCGGTCTGCGTACGGTCGCCTCGGGCATCGGCGTCCACGCGAACTCCGCCCAGATCGCCGCCGCCGAAGGGGTGGGCGCCCTGCTCGCCCCCGACCCGGCGCCCACGGCCGTTCCGGACACCCCCGGCGCGGCCGACCCCACGCAGGTGCTGCCGAGCAACGCGGGCTCCTACGACCCGGGCGCCGCCACCAGCGTGCTCCCGCAGTCCGGCCCCGGCGGCCAGGGCGGCCCCGGCCAGGGCCCCGGCGGCGGCCACGCCGACCCCACCGCGGTCATGCCGCCCGTGCCGCAGCGCCCCGACGGGCCGCCGCAGCCGGACGGGCCGCACCCCTGGCAGTCGCAGCTCCAGGCGGCCCGCGACCGCAACGAGCAGACCCAGGTGCAGTACCTGGACCCGAGCCAGGACCCGCTGCGCCGCCGCCCCCAGCGCCAGCAGCCGCCGCAGCAGCACCAGCAACAGCAGCACCAGCAACAGCAGCAGCAGCCCCAGCGCCGCCAGCCGCCTCCGCAGCACCAGCAGTACCCGCCGCAACACCAGCAGCAACAGCAGCACCAGCCACAGCGCTACCAGCAGCCGCAGCAGCCCCAGCGGCAGCAGTACGCGCCCCCGCAGCCGCAGCAGCCCCAGGAGCCGGCCGCGCGCCCGCCGCGCGAGCCGCGCCCGCCGAGGCAGCGCGGCGCCAACCCGATGCGGATCCCCGGACTCGGCTGCCTCAAGGGCTGCCTGTTCACCGTGGTGCTCCTGGTCGTCGCCGGCTGGCTCATCTGGGAGCTGACCCCGCTCCAGGACTGGGTCGCCCAGGGCAAGGGCTACTGGGAAGCGATCGGCGACGCGATCGGCACGGTCACCGACTGGATCTCCAAGGTCGGCGACAGCGCTGGAGGCTCGGGCGGAGCCTGACCCGTCAGCGGGGCCCCTGGCGTCGGGCAAGCCCCCAGGGCCCGTAACACTGTCCCTTTGTCGACTTCTCCGGGCCCATTCGGCCCGGAGAAGTGAAGGTCGGTGCCATCCTGGGCACGTGACACCCCGAACGCCGCGTAACTTTGTCGACCGGGGGTCCACCGCCAGCCGCTGAGGGAGCAGTCTTGGCACGGAATATCGGCAGCCGGTACACGGCCCACCAGATCCTGGGGCGCGGCAGCGCCGGCACGGTATGGCTCGGCGAAGGGCCCGAGGGCCCGGTCGCCATCAAGCTGCTCCGTGAGGACCTCGCGTCCGACCAGGAGCTCGTGGGCCGCTTCGTCCAGGAGCGCACCGCCCTGCTCGGACTCGACCACCCGCACGTGGTCGCCGTCCGGGACCTCGTCGTGGACGGCAACGACCTCGCGCTGGTCATGACCCTCGTACGCGGCACCGATCTGCGCACCCGTCTGGACCGCGAGCGCCGCCTCGCCCCCGAGGCCGCCGTCGCGATCATCGCGGACGTCGCCGACGGGCTGGCCGCCGCGCACAAGGCCCAGATCGTCCACCGGGACGTCAAGCCGGAGAACATCCTGCTCGACATGGAGGGCCCGCTCGGCCCCGGCGGCGCCCACCCCGCCCTGCTCACCGACTTCGGCGTCGCCAAGCTGATCGACACCCCGCGCCGCACCAAGGCCACGAAGATCATCGGTACGCCGGACTACCTGGCCCCCGAGATCGTCGAGGGCCTCCCGCCGCGCGCCGCCGTCGACATCTACGCGCTCGCGACCGTGCTGTACGAGCTGCTCGCCGGCTTCACGCCCTTCGGCGGCGGCCACCCCGGCGCGGTCCTGCGCCGCCACGTCACCGAGACCGTCGTCCCGCTCCCCGGCATCCCCGAGGAGCTCTGGCAGCTCCTGGTGCAGTGCCTGGCCAAGGCCCCCGCCTCCCGGCTGCGCGCCTCGGAGCTGGCCGTACGGCTGCGCGATCTGCTGCCCCTGCTGGCGGGGATACCACCGCTGGAGGTGGACGAGCCGGGCCCGGAGGAGAGCGAGCAGCAGCCCGCGTACGACGAGCAGCAGTACACCCCGGCCGCCGAGGAGCCCCGCCGCCGCGGCGCGGTCCCGCTGGTGCCCGGCTCCGCCCCCGACTCCAACCGGGACACCCACACGAGCATGCGCGTCCCGGCCCCGGACGAGCTGGCGGGCGGCCCCCTCGGCACGGCCCGCGCACCCCGAGCCCCGGGCAGGCCCCGGCCCGGCTCCGCCCGTAACAAGGCCGCCGCCGTCCGCAAACGCCGCCTCGCCCTCGGTGTCGCCGCCGTCGCCCTCTGCGCCGCCGTCGCGGTCGGGGGCTGGCTGGCCACCGGCGGCAGCGACGGGGGCGGGGCGCCCCAGGACAGCGAGAACTCGGCCCCGGCGACCCCGTGAGCGCACGGTCCGCGGGGTGAGCGCGTGGTGAGCGCACCCCTTCTCCGGGCCGGTTCCCGGCCCTGGTCACGGGCCTGTTTCCGGGGGAGGGCAAGCTTCATCCGCCCAGCCGTTACGCTGGACCCGTGGCAGTCGTCGATATTTCCGAAGAGCTGAAGTCCCTCTCCTCGACCATGGGGTCGATCGAGGCCGTCCTGGACCTGGATGCGCTGAGGGCGGACATCGCCGCGCTCGAGGAGCAGGCTGCGGCGCCGTCCCTGTGGGACGACCCGGAGGCGGCCCAGAAGATCACCAGCAGGCTTTCCCACCTCCAGGCCGAGGTCCGCAAGGCCGAGACCCTGCGCGGCCGCATCGACGACCTCGAAGTCCTCTTCGAGCTCGCCGCGGACGAGGGCGACGCCGACGCCCAGGCGGAGGCCGAGACCGAGCTGGAGTCGGTGAAGAAGGCGCTGGACGAGATGGAGGTCCGCACGCTCCTCTCCGGCGAGTACGACGCCCGCGAGGCCCTCGTGACCATCCGGGCCGAGGCCGGCGGCGTCGACGCCGCCGACTTCGCGGAGAAGCTCCAGCGCATGTACATCCGCTGGGCCGAGCGGCACAACTACAAGACCGAGGTCTACGAGACCGCCTACGCCGAAGAGGCCGGCATCAAGTCGACCACCTTCGCCGTCCAGGTCCCGTACGCCTACGGCACCCTCTCCGTCGAGCAGGGCACCCACCGCCTGGTCCGCATCTCGCCGTTCGACAACCAGGGTCGCCGCCAGACGTCCTTCGCGGGCGTCGAGGTCCTCCCGGTCGTCGAGCAGACCGACCACATCGAGATCGACGAGTCCGAGCTGCGCGTGGACGTGTACCGCTCCTCGGGCCCCGGCGGCCAGGGCGTCAACACCACGGACTCCGCGGTCCGTCTGACCCACCTGCCCACCGGCATCGTCGTCTCCTGCCAGAACGAGCGCTCGCAGATCCAGAACAAGGCGTCCGCGATGAACGTCCTCCAGGCGAAGCTCCTTGAGCGCCGCCGCCAGGAGGAGCAGGCCAAGATGAACGCCCTCAAGGGCGACGGTGGCAACTCCTGGGGCAACCAGATGCGTTCGTACGTCCTCCACCCGTACCAGATGGTCAAGGACCTGCGTACGGAGTTCGAGATGGGCAACCCCGAAGCGGTCTTCAACGGCGAGATCGACGGCTTCGTCGAGGCGGGCATCCGCTGGCGCAAGCAGCGGGAGAAGTAGCTTCAGCGGTACGGAGGTTGGGCCCGGACAGGCGACTGTCCGGGCCCGCCTGCGTTGCGGAGGATCTGTGCCCGATACGTCACAGTCGGGCTTCCGATTAGCCGTCAAGAACCCCCATATCGGTGCCTAGTGCACGGAACGGCCTTGACGTAATCCTTAACTCTGGCCAGGGTGCTAGAGCAGCATGCGTATGTCTGGGACGGGCGTGAACCGGGGGGCGGGCGGGGTGACCACGACACGACGTGGCCTTGCCGAGAGAGATTCCCCGCAGGGCCCACGGCCCGCATATGGCTGCTCCAATGACGAGATCGGCTACTGGGGGTAGCAACAGATGACGAAGAAGACGCGTGTTCGCGTCGCGCGGATAGCCGCTGGTGCGGTCATCGCCGCGGGTGCCTCGCTGACTGCGGCCGGTGCGGCGCAGGCGCTGGACCTCGACGGTTCCGGCGAGTCCACGATCAGCACCCAGGACCAGCCCGAGGACGGCCTCATCGGCGGCCTCATCGAGGGCTCCACCGAGGGCGGCGACCCGGGTGGCGTCGACGCAGGCGCCGACGGCGGCGTCGAGGGTGCCGTTGAGGGCGCGGTCGAGGGTGCCGTTGAGGGTAACCAGGGCGGCGTCGAGGGTGCCGTTGAGGGCGCGGTCGAGGGTGCCGTTGAGGGTAACCAGGGCGGCGTCGAGGGTGCCGTTGAGGGCGCGGTCGAGGGTGCCGTTGAGGGTAACCAGGGCGGCGTCGAAGGCGCCGTTGAGGGTGCCGTCGAGGGTGGCAACCAGGGTGGCGTCGAGGGTGCCGTTGAGGGTGGTAACCAGGGCGGCGTCGAAGGCGCGGTCGAGGGTGGCAACCAGGGCGGCTCCAGCAACAACGGTGGCTCGGGCAACAACGGTGGCTCGGGCAACAACGGCGGCTCGGGCAACAACGGCGGTTCCGGTAACACCGGCGGCGGCGACCAGGGCGGCACCGGCACCTCCGGTTCGTCCACGGCCGGCTCCACCGGCGGTTCCACCGGCGGCGGCGACGACGTCGGCTCCTGCACCGTCGACCTCGACGGCGCCGAGTGCACCGACAACACCGACACCGACAGCGTCGGCAACAAGCCGGTCGAGCAGAGCAAGGGCAAGGAAGAGCTCGCCGAGACCGGTGCGGCCGAGACGACCTTCCTGGTCATCGGTGCCGCGACGATGATCGCGGGCGGCATCGGCTTCCGCATCCTGCCGCGCCTCGTCGGCGGCGGTCGCACGGTCGCCTAGGTCCTGCCTCCGGGGTCCGCGGCGACGTCCGCCGCGGACCATGACGGACCGTACCGACGCGTAGCGGGCGAGGACCAGGCCCGTACACGGCACGGCACAGCATGACGAAGGGCCCGGGAGGACGTAAGACGCCTCCCGGGCCCTTCTGCGCGCCCGGACCGCTCAGGCGGCCGTACGCATCGTCTGTCAGCCCCCGACGGGGCGGTGAGGGGCGGCCCCAGGGCCATACGGCTGTGCGGGCCCGATCAGGCCGCTTGGTGCGCCAGCAGCGCGAGCGCCGTCAGCAGCACCACCATCAGGGCGATCAGCATGGGCGGGCTCATCCCGGCCAGCGGGCCCTGGCCCTGCTCCTCCAGCATCTGCTGCCGCACGGCACGGCAGACGCGGCAGCGGCCCTCGCTCACGGGCGCCGCGCAGTTCGCGCACACCAGTCGGTCATAGGTCATGCGCATTCCTCCTCCCGCGCGGCGGAGCCGCTTGCCTGCTTTCTCTCCGCACAACGCTCACGGAAACGCAACCGTTCCCCCCACCACTGTGCCAGCTCGCGGCGATTTCGGCGCGGCCCGCCGGACAAGGTCCGGCACGACCCGTTTCGTTCCGTAGGGTGATCCGTCATAAATCGCCCATTGCCGGACGCCGCCTGCACGCGTGAGCCCGGTTCGCGTATGGTCACGCTCACCTACTCCCGGCCGACCGTGGTGCATCCGTGATCCGATTCGACAACGTCTCCAAGACCTACCCGAAGCAGACCCGACCGGCTCTGCGCGATGTCTCGCTGGACATCGAGAAGGGTGAGTTCGTCTTCCTGGTGGGGTCCTCCGGCTCCGGCAAGTCGACCTTCATGCGACTGATCCTGCGCGAGGAGCGTGCCAGCACGGGCATGGTCCATGTGCTCGGCAAGGACCTCGCGCGGCTGTCCAACTGGAAGGTGCCGCAGATGCGCCGCCAGCTGGGGACGGTCTTCCAGGACTTCCGCCTGCTGCCCAACAAGACGGTCGCGGAGAACGTGGCCTTCGCGCAGGAGGTCATCGGCAAGCCCCGCGGCGAGATCCGCAAGGCCGTGCCCCAGGTCCTCGACCTCGTCGGCCTCGGCGGCAAGGAGGAGCGGATGCCCGGTGAGCTCTCCGGCGGTGAGCAGCAGCGCGTGGCCATCGCCCGCGCCTTCGTCAACCGCCCCATGCTGCTGATCGCGGACGAGCCGACCGGCAACCTCGACCCGCAGACCTCCGTGGGCATCATGAAGCTGCTGGACCGGATCAACCGGACCGGCACCACCGTGATCATGGCGACCCACGACCAGAACATCGTCGACCAGATGCGCAAGCGCGTCATCGAGCTCGAGCAGGGCCGTCTCGTACGCGACCAGGCACGCGGCGTCTACGGCTACCAGCACTGAGCGGGCGGCCCCCGGGCCCCCGCGCGTTTCGAGCATCGAGCACTGCACTGAAAGGACGCCATGCGCGCCCAGTTCGTCCTGTCGGAGATCGGCGTCGGTCTCCGCCGCAACCTCACGATGACCTTCGCGGTCGTGGTCTCCGTCGCCCTCTCGCTCGCCCTGTTCGGTGGCGCGCTGCTGATGCGCGAGCAGGTCAGCACGATGAAGGACTTCTGGTACGACAAGGTCAACGTCTCGATCTTCCTCTGCAACAAGAACGACGCCAAGGAGACGCCCAAGTGCGCCAAGGGGGCTGTCACCAAGGAGCAGAAGGCGGAGATCAAGGGCGACCTGGAGAAGATGGACGCCGTCGACACGGTCCACTTCGAGACGGTCGACGAGGCGTACAAGCACTACCAGGAGCAGTTCGGCGACTCCCCGATGGCGGGCAACATCACGCCCGACCAGATGCAGGAGTCGTTCCGCGTGAAGCTGGACGACCCCCAGAAGTACAAGGTCGTCGCGACGGCCTTCGCGGGGCGGGACGGGGTGCAGTCCGTCCAGGACCAACGGTCCATTCTGGACCAGCTCTTCGAGCTGATGAACGGGATGAACCTCGTCGCGGTCTACGTGATGATCCTGATGCTCGTCATCGCGCTGATCCTGATCGTCAACACCGTGCGCGTCTCCGCGTTCAGCCGGAGACGTGAAACGGGCATCATGCGCCTCGTCGGGGCCTCCGGCTTCTACATCCAGGCCCCCTTCATCATGGAGGCGGCCGTCGCCGGTCTGATCGGCGGTGTGCTGGCCTGTGCGATGCTGCTGGGCGGCCGGTACTTCCTGATCGACGCCGGTCTCGCGCTCCAGGACAAGCTGCTCGTGATCAACTTCATCGGCTGGGACGCGGTCCTGACCAAGCTTCCGCTGGTGCTCGCGATCGGTCTGCTGATGCCGGCGATCGCCGCGCTCTTCGCGCTGCGCAAGTATCTGAAGGTATGACATACGCCTCCCGGGGCGTACGGGCGAGTGCCCGTGCGCCCCGGGAGGCTTGTCCTAGACTCGTCGCCATGTCGGGCTCTGCGCACCGCTTCGGGCCCCGCGGTCTTCGCCGCGGGGCGGCCCTGACATTGGTCTTCGGGTGCGCTCTCGCCACCGCCGCCGCGACCGGTTCGCTGCCGCAGGACCCCGACCCCGGGCCCGGCCCGCAGACCCGTGCCGTCTCCTCCACCCTCGCCCCGGTCGACCGCGAGGAGATCGAGGGCGCGGCCGCCGAGGCCGAGGCCGACGGGAAGTCCGTGAAGGACGCGGCCGAGGAGGTCGTCAGCCGCAGCGGGGACCGCTGGGGCGCGGTCTACGACCAGCGGGAGTACGAGGAGTTCGAGCAGGCGCTCGACGGTACGTACACCGGCGTCGGGCTCTCCGCCCGGCGCACCGCCCACGGCGACGTCACCGTCTCCCGCGTCCAGCCCGGCGGCCCCGCCGACCGGGCCGGCATCCGCGCGGGCGATCTGCTGCGCACCCTGGACGGCCGCGCGATCGGCAAACGCCCCGTCGCGGAGGTCGTCGCGTCACTGCGCGGCGACGGTACGGGAGCGGCCGAGGGCAGCCGGGTGGAGCTGGGGCTCGTCCGGGACGGCCGGAGCTGGACCGAGACCCTGGAGCGGGCCCGGCTGACCACCGAGGCGGTCACCGTGCGGCGGCTGGGGGACGAGCCCGCCTCGGCGGTCCTGATCAAGGTCGCCGCCTTCACCAAGGGTGCGGGGGCCGACGTCCGCGCCGCGGTCCGGGACGCCCCCGACGGGGCCGGGATACTGCTCGACCTGCGCGCCAACTCCGGCGGACTCGTCGCCGAGGCCGTCGTGGCCGCCTCCGCCTTCCTGGACGGCGGCCTGGTCGCCACGTACGACGTACGCGGCGAGGAGCAGGCCCTGTACGCGGACCCGGGCGGTGACACGGACCGGCCGGTCGTCGTCCTGGTCGACGGCGGGACGATGAGCGCAGCCGAGCTGCTGACCGGCGCCCTCCAGGACCGGGGCCGCGCGGTCACCGTCGGCTCGCCCACCTTCGGCAAGGGCTCCGTGCAGATGCCCAGCAAGCTCCCGGGCGGCTCGGTGGCCGAGCTGACCGTCGGCCACTACCGCACTCCGGGCGGCCGCAACGTCGACGGCCGGGGCATCACCCCCGACCTCGTGGTGCGCGAGCGGGCCCAGCAGCGGGCCGAGACGGTATTGAGTGGCCTCGGGGGTGGGTCGTAGTGCGAAAATGACCGCACTATGGCGAAGGAAAAAGACACCGGGCGCAAGATGATCGCGCAGAACAAGAAGGCGCGACACGACTACACGATCCTCGACACCTACGAGTGCGGCCTCGTCCTCATGGGCACGGAGGTCAAGTCCCTGCGCATGGGACGGGCCTCCCTGGTCGACGGCTTCGTGCAGATCGACGACCACGAGGCGTGGCTCCACAACATCCACGTCCCCGAGTACGTCCAGGGCACCTGGACCAACCACGCGGCCAAGCGGAAGCGCAAGCTGCTGCTGCACCGGGCCGAGATCGACAAGCTGGAGTCGAAGTCGCAGGAGACGGGTCACACGATCGTGCCGCTCGCGCTGTACTTCAAGGACGGCCGGGTCAAGGTCGAGATCGCGCTCGCGAAGGGCAAGAAGGAGTACGACAAGCGGCAGACGCTCCGCGAGAAGCAGGACACGCGGGAGACGAACCGCGCCATCGCGGCCGCCCGCCGCCGTCAGCGCAGCGCCTGACCGGGGCCGCCGGTCCCGGGCGCGGGAATACGGTGGCACCGTCCGGCGTTGGTCACGTACGATGGGCCGTGCACCTCAGCGAAGGTGCGCGTTTTGAAAACACCACATGGGGATGATCGGTTTCGACAGCGGATGTCGAAGCAGGGGAAGCGAGTCGAGGAAGCGGCAATGATCTCGTAAACCATATGTCGCAAACAATAATCGCCAATTCCAAGCGCGATTCCTCCGCCTTCGCCCTCGCTGCCTAATTAGCAGCTAGCGAAGACTCTGCGGAGTGTCAGCCCGGGGGTGATCCCGACCCGGATCCTGGCATCAACTAGGGATCTAAACTTCTAAGCCCGGCCACGGGGCCTAGAAGGAAATCAAACAGTGGCTGGGCCTGTCGGAGGCTTGTTCGCGTGACCTCCGGGGCCGAGAAAAGCGTAGCGAACTGCACTCGGAGAAGCCCTGGTTCCGCACCGTTGGACGCGGGTTCGATTCCCGCCATCTCCACCACCCCATGTAAGCCTCCGCCCCGCGAGTTCACTCGCGGGGCGGAGGCTTTTCCGTGTCAGGCCCTGTCTCCTGCCAGGGTGTGTCAGGGCTCCAGCACGGGTTCGGCGAGCGCGGCGACGCCTTCGCAATCGCCGGAGGCGGTGGCCAGGGTGACGCGCAGCCGCAGTACGCCGGCGACCGGTACGTCGAAGGCCCGCTCCTTGCCCAGGGCCAGGGTTCCGGACGCCAGGATCTTTCCGTCACCCAGGATGGTCAGCTTGCCCTGCGACTGGGGGGAGTCGTCCGTGATGCCGCCGGTGAACCGGAGGGAGGACCAGGCTCGTTCCAGGTTGTATTCGGTGGCTCTGCTCCCGCCGTAGCAGGGCAGGCGGGCGGTCATCGCCGTTTCGAATGCCCGGGTGTTCAGAACGGTCGGGTTGGTGGCCCACTCGGTGCCGTCGACCGGGGTCAGCGCCGTCAGGGACTGGGACTCTTTCGCGTCGGGGCCGGAAGAGGGTGTCGCGTCCGGGGTGCCGGACGGGTCGGCCGTCGGTGCCTCGGGTGTCGCCGACGGGGTGCTGGGCTCGGGGCTCGGCTCCGTCGTGGGGCTCTCCGAGGCCGTGCGGGTCGTCTCCGGGCGCTTGCCGGAGGCGGTGTCGCCGTCGTCGTCGCCGGAGGCCAGCCGGGAGCCCAGCACTCCGCCGGCCACCAGCAGCGTCACGGCGGCTGCCGCGCCCAGCGGCAGCAGGTACTTCCGCCGCGGGCGCTTCGCGTCAGGCGGGGTCGTGGGCGGTGCCGTCGGCGGGTGTGCCGGCGGTGGCTGCGGCGCGACGTCATGCGGGCGGGCGAAGGGCGCGGCCCCCGGGTGTGCGGGCCCGCGCGGCGGGGCCGTGGGCGGGGTCGTGGGCGGAGGAGGGGCCGTGGCGGTCCGGGCGTGGGACGTCGTCGTGACCACCGCCGGCCGCAGCTGCCGCACCCAGCCGGTCAGCGACTCAGGCCGACGGCCGGGATCGGCGTCGAACAGCGCGAGCAGGGTGGTCCGCTGCTCCGGCGGCAGGCCGGTGACCTCCGGCAGTGCGGTGAACCGCCCCCGCAGTTGTTCCGGGGTCGTGGGCGGGGTCTCGCCGCTGAGCAGGAAGTAGGCGATGGCGCCGAACGCGTACCGGTCCGCCGCCGGGGACCGTACGCCCTCGTGTACTTCCGGCGCGGCGAACCCGGGCGTGAACCAGACCTCGGTCGTGCGGTGTTCGGGGGCGAGTTTGCTCAGCCCGAAGTCGACGAGGGTGGCCTGTCCGTCGGCGTCGACCATCACATTGCCGGGCGACAGGTCGCCGTGCACCACCACGCGGCCGGACGGGGTGGCGGTGCCCGAGTGGAGCCGGTCCAGCACCTCGGCCAGCTGTTCCAGGCAGCGCACGGCCTCGCGCCGCTCGGCGGGCGTCTCCAGCGTGCGTTCGGCCCGCCAGTCCCGCAGGTCCAGGCCCTCCACATGGTTCATCACCAGGTACAGGCAGCGGCCGGTGCTCTCCTCGGACCGGCCCTGGGGGTGCGGGGGAGGCCCCTCGAAGTGCTCCCGCACGCCGATCACACCGACCCGGTGCACGAAACGGAGCAGTTCCGCCTGGTCGCTCCAGGCGGCGCTGATCCGGGCGAAGCCCTCGGCGGTCATGGTGGTGCGGGTGTCCAGGACCTTCACCACGACGGGCTCGGCCTCTCCGGACAGCTCCAGGTCGGCGAGGTAGAGAACCGCCTCCCCGCCGCGTCCGATGGACCGCCGCAGCCGGTAGCGGTCCGGGGCCGAGTCGGGTCCGACGCGCAGACCTCCGGTCGTGGTTGCCATACGAGAAGTCCCCCCGGTACGCGTGAACAGCGGCCGGATCAGCCTCTCCCAGCCATCGGTTCGGGTCAACTCATCTGTGGGGCGGGGTGGTTGGCCACCGCTACTGTCACCGACAGCAGCGGTGGGGCGGGTCAGCTTCCGTACGCGCCGCTCTTCACGCTGTCGGTGAATGCGGCCCACTGGGCGGGGGCGAAGTGGAGGCGGGGGCCGTGCTGGTTCTTGCTGTCGCGGACTGCCCGGCCGCCGTCGGAGAGCGGGGCCACCTCCACGCAGTTGTCCTGCGGCCCGCTTGCGGTGGCCTTGACGAACAGGCCGACGACGGCGGGGGTGGCGCTGGTCATGATGGGTTCCTCTTGTCTCGTTCGCGGCGCATCAGATCCATGATGTCGGTGATGCGCGTCAGTGAATCTGCCGGGCTCAGCGCGCTGGCCCGGAGGTTGTTGAACGCGTCCGAGAACGCGTCGAGTTGCCCGGGGCTCCGGGTGCCGTTGGTCCGGGGGAAGCCGGCCGCGTACGTCCTGCTCTTCGGCCCGCACGGAGAGCGGCGCGAGGCGCTCACCACCGCTCAGCTCATGTCGCTCGTCGTGGACGCCGCCGGGGAGCTCGGGTTTGTGCTCTCGGCGTCCCCGCGCGGCTCGTGACCGGCCGACTCGCCACCCACGTAACTCTTTTACCGACGAAAGGCTGAACCCCCATGCACCACCGGCCGATGTATGCCGAAGCGCTCGTCGAAGGCAGCGCCGCCGCCCGTGACCTGGGCGAGGCGCTGCGATTTGCGGGCTTCTCCCTGCCCTCCCTGTACGGCGGCATGCCCACCATCACCGACAAGGCGCTCGTCCACCTCGGGGGCGCATCCGCCGAGGTGGTCCGCGAGTTGGCCGCCTGGATCCGCGAACGGGCCTGAGCCCCCGCCTGGGCGACGGTCGCACGGCTGACGTGCCGAGTCACCGCAGGCCCGTCCGCCACCGCGTGAACGTCCCCGCCCCCGCCACGACCAGCGCGAAGGCCGCCGCCGACATCGGGGCCGTATAGCCGGAGGCCGTGCCCGCGTGTTCGACCAGCCAGCCGCCCGCCGCCGCCCCGGCCGCGACCCCGCCCAGCAGTGCGGTCACCGCGAGCGTCATGCCCTCGTTCAACTGCTCCGGGCGCGTGGCCCGTTGGACCAGCGTCATGCCCGTGACCATGGTCGGCGCGGTCGCCGCCCCCGCCAGCAGCAGGCAGAGCGCCAGGACCGGCAGGGAGGCAGAACCGGTGGCGGCCAGCAGCGGCAGGGACATCAGGGCCGTCATCGCGGCCAGGCACAGCAGCAGCCTGCGGTGGACGTCCCGGGCGGGCCGCAGCGCACCGTAGACCAGGCCCGCCACGCACGAGCCCGCCGCCTGGAGCGCCAGGATCGCGCCCCCGGCATGCGCGATGGAGACCACCTCCAGCGCCCCGAACACCGCCCCCGTGGCGAGGAACACCGCCAGCAGCGCGGGCATCCCCGGCGTGCGCAGCGGCGAGGTCACCGTCTTCGTGCGGGGAGTGACGGGCGGTTCCGTGGCGCGCTGGGCGGAGAAGATCAGGACCCCTGTCATCAGGAGCGCCGCCCCCACCAGCGTGCCCGCCTCCGGGAACAGCGCCCCGCAGAGCGTCGCGGCCAGCACCGGGCCCAGCATGAAGCAGAGCTCGTCGGCGGCTTGCTCGAAGGAGTTCGCGGTGTGCAGGGCCGCCGGATCACCCCGGCGCAGATGCGCCCAGCGGGCCCGCGACATCCCGCCGGTGTTCGGGGTCGTCGCGGTCGCGGCGTACGCGGCGAACAGCGTCCAGGCCGGGGCGTCGTGGTGCACGCACAGCACCAGGGCCAGCGACCCCAGCACGGCGAGCGCGGTGGCGGGCACGGCGACGCGGGCCTGCCCGAAGCGGTCCACGAGCCGGGCGGTGAAGGGCGCGACGACCGCCGTGGCGGCCAGGCCGGTCGCGGTGACGGCTCCGGCGAGGGCGTACGAGCCCCGGGATCCGGCGATCATGATGATCGCGCTGACGCCGAGCATCCCCATCGGCAGCCGGGCGATCAGATTGCCCGCCGTGAAGGCGCGGGCCCCGGGCGTCGCCAGCAGTCGGAGGTACGGGTTGGACGACCGCCGAGAGCGTCGGCGCCCGGTGCTCGCCGGCGCGGAGCGCGGGGCCGCGACCAGCTGGCCGCCGGAGACGGTGAGCAGGGGCGTGGACGGGGGAGCGGGAGCACGGGCCGAGCGGGCGGACAGAGCGGGCCGGGGCGCGGCCACCGGACGGGCGCGCGGACCGGACGGGGCCGGAGCGGCAGGCTGCGACGGGGCGGGCCGGGGCGGGGTCTCCGGACGGGCGGCGGGGGATATCGGCATACGGCCCAGGCTCGCCGTGACCCGCCGTCCGGGTCCAACACCTTCTACGGACCGATTCACGCCTCCGTGTTGTGAATGAGGCCCCGGGCGGTAGATTCGCGGCGTGCCTCCCGCCGACACCGACCCCCGACTCCTGCGCGCCTTCCTCGCCGTCGCCGACGAACTGCACTTCACCCGGGCCGCCGCCCGCCTCTTCGTCGCGCAGCAGGCGCTGAGCCGGGACATCCGCCGGCTGGAACGTGAGCTGGGCGCCGAGCTGTTCGTCCGGACCACCCGGCAGGTCGCCCTCACCCCGGACGGCGAACGTCTGCTGCCGTACGCCCGCCGGGTGCTCGACGCGCACGCCGAGCTCGCCGGGGCCTTCAGCGGCGCTCCCGCCCGGCCGCTGCTCGTCGACCTGAACAGCGACGGGGCCACCGCCGCCCGGGTGCTGGCCCGCGCCCGCGAGCTGGTGCCCGAGTGCGAGCTGATGGCCCGCTTCGAGTCGGGGCTCACCTGGGCCGCCGCCGAGATCCTGGCCGGCCGGCTCGACGCCTCCTTCGGCCGGGCCGCCGGGCTGGCCCCCGCGGTGCGCGCGGGGCTTTCCGTGCACCCCGTGCGGTACGAGCCGATGGCCCTGATGCTGCCCGTCTCCCATCCCCTCGCCGCCCGCGAGGTCGTCGCCCTGGCCGAGCTGTCCGGCGAGACCGTCTACGCGGGGGCCGGCAACGAGCGGACACGGGAGTGGACCGGCCTCGCCGCATCGCTGTTCGCCGAGTGGGGCATCGTGATGGCCCCGCCCGTTCCCCTCGCCGTGGGCGTGGCCGAATTCCAGCGGGTCATGTCGAAGGGGGGGCATCCCGTGCTCGCCGTCGTCGACTTCCCGGTGCTGCCGGGGACAGTGCTGCGCCCGCTCGTCGATCCGATTCCGCTTTCGCCGCTGGCGCTGGTCTGGCGGAAGGGGCTGCGCCATCCCGGCGTAGACGCCCTGCGCAACGCTACTGACCAGTTGGCCCTTGCCGAGGGGTGGATGGTCCGGCCGTCCGGGTCCTGGCTGCCGGAGACCGATCTGTCACTGATGCGCAACCGTTCCTGATCAACTCCGTTCAGGGGCACTTGGGCGTCAACGTCGTGCGCTACATTCATCGTCCGGGTGCATGGAGGCCAGGTTCGTGGACGGGTGGGGGCCCAGTCCGACAGTAAAGAACCAGTCAAAGTCGGTGCGCCTGATTCATTGAGTGGGGGATGGCTGCACCTGTGGACAATTGGCGCGAAGGCAAGAGAACCGGGCACACGCACGAGCCCAACGACGCGACGATCCAGCTCGACGGCCTCGGCCGTCAGCTCGCCGAACTGCCCGGCGAACCCGCCCCGCCGGACGGCTCCGACGGCCCCGTCTTCGTCGACGAGAGCGGCCGCCGCAGCAAGACCTTCCGACGCCTCGGCTGGGTCCTGGCCACGGTCTGCGCCGGTTACGCCGTGACGCTGGTCTTCGCCGTCCTCGGCGGAAACTCCAGCGCCCCCTGGCTGCCCCTGTCCGGGCCCGAGGAGAAGGCGCGGGCGGAGCAGGTCGAGGACCTCCCCGAGCCCGGCGCGGACACCGTGGACGACAGCCTCTCCGACGACGCCCCGGAGCCGAGGCCCAGCGCCTCCGGCTCCCCGGCGTCCGACGCGTCCGGCGCCCCCGCGGGGGCCGCCCCCTCGGCCACCTCCGTCCTCGTGCCCGCCGGATCGACGGGCCGCCCCTCGGCGTCCGCCTCCGCGGACCCGTCCCGTCCCACCGGGGGCGGCGGCGCGGGCGGGGCCACGAAGCCGGCCCCCACCACCTCGACCGCCAAACCGCCGGTCGATCCCCCGCCGCCGTCCTCCGAGCCGGAGCCGACCGACCCCACGGTCCCGCCCGCCGAGAACCCCGACCCGCCGGTGCAAGAAGAGAGCGCCCCGTAAATGAACTCCCCCGCCACGCGGGGCAGGAACGGCGGATCGAGGAAGGCGTCCCGCGGGCGGAGCCGGCTCAGGCTCCCCATGCGCTACCTCCTGCCGACGACACTTCTCGTCGCCCTGCTCGCGATGCTGATGCTGCGCGGATACGTGCACAGCGAGATCCTCGCCGACCACCGGGTCCGCGACGCCGACTCCCAGACCCGGGTGCCGAAGGACGTCCGCTCCGGCGGGCCCGTCATCGACGCCCGCTCCGGTGACGCGAAGACCCTGCGCATACCCGACCGCCGGATCGTCCTGACCTTCGACGACGGGCCCGACCCGGTGTGGACGCCGAAGGTGCTCGACAAGCTGAAGGAGTACGACGCCCACGGCGTCTTCTTCGTCACCGGCAACATGGCCGCCCGCCACCCCGAGCTGGTCGAGCGGATGGTGGAGGAGGGCCACGAGATCGGCCTGCACACCTTCAACCACCCCGACCTCTCCTACCAGTCCACCGAGCGCATCGACTGGGAGCTGTCGCAGAACCAGCTGGCGCTCGCGGGCGCGGCCGGCATCCGCACCTCCATCTTCCGGCCGCCGTACTCCTCCTTCTCGTACGCCATGGACAACAAGTCCTGGCCGGTCACGGAGTACATCGGCAGCCGTGGCTACCTCACCGTCGTCAACGACACCGACAGCGAGGACTGGAAGCGCCCCGGCGTCCGCGCCATCGTCGAGCGGGCCACGCCGAAGGACGGCAAGGGCGCGATCATCCTGATGCACGACTCCGGCGGCGACCGCTCGCAGACCGTGGCCGCGCTCGACACCCTCCTGCCCGACCTCAAGGAGCAGGGCTACACCTTCACCCGGCTCACCACTGCCCTGGACGCCCCCAGCGCGCACACCCCGGTCACCGGATTCGCGCTGTGGAAGGGCAAGGCGTTCGTCTCCGCCGTCGCCGTGTCCGAGCGGATCACCGGCGTCCTGGTCGTCGGGCTCGCCGTCATCGGCGTCCTGGTGCTGGCCCGCTTCGGCCTGATGCTGCTGCTCTCCTTCCTGCACGCCCGCAAGGTCCGCCGCCGGGACTTCAGCTGGGGCGAACCCCTCAGCCGCCCGGTCTCCGTCCTCGTCCCCGCGTACAACGAACGCGAGTGCATCGAGGCGACCGTGCGCTCCCTGGTCGCCAGTGAGCACCCGATCGAGATCATCGTCATCGACGACGGCTCCACCGACGGCACCGCCGACCTCGTCGAGGCCATGCGGCTGCCCCGCGTACGGGTGGTGCGCCAGCAGAACGCGGGCAAGCCCGCCGCCCTCAACAACGGCATCCGGCACGCCCGTTACGACATCGTCGTGATGATGGACGGCGACACCGTCTTCGAGCCGGCCACGGTCCGCGAGCTGGTCCAGCCCTTCGCCGACCCCCGGGTCGGAGCCGTCGCGGGCAACGCCAAGGTCGGCAACCGCGACTCCCTCATCGGCGCCTGGCAGCACATCGAGTACGTGATGGGCTTCAACCTGGACCGCCGGATGTACGACGTGCTGGGCTGCATGCCCACCATCCCCGGGGCCGTCGGCGCGTTCCGCCGCGAGGCCCTGGAGCGGGTCGGCGGGATGAGCGAGGACACCCTCGCCGAGGACACCGACATCACCATGGCCCTGCACCGCGACGGCTGGCGCGTCGTCTACGCCGAGAACGCCCGCGCCTGGACCGAGGCCCCGGAGTCCGTGCAGCAGCTGTGGTCGCAGCGCTACCGCTGGAGTTACGGCACCATGCAGGCGATCTGGAAGCATCGCCGCGCGGTGGTCGAACGCGGACCCTCGGGCCGCTTCGGCCGGGTCGGCCTGCCGTTCGTCTCCCTGTTCATGGTCGTCGCCCCGCTGCTCGCGCCGCTCATCGACGTGTTCCTGCTGTACGGACTCGTCTTCGGCCCGACCGGCAAGACCGTGGCCGCGTGGTTCGGCGTGCTGGTCGTCCAGGCGGTCTGCGCCGCGTACGCGTTCCGGCTGGACAAGGAACGCATGACCCACCTGCTCTCGCTGCCGCTCCAGCAGATCCTCTACCGCCAGCTCATGTACGTCGTGCTGCTCCAGTCCTGGATCACCGCGCTCACCGGTGGCCGGCTGCGCTGGCAGAAGCTGCGGCGTACCGGCGCGGTGGAGGCCCCCGGCGGCAGCTCCGCCCAGCGCCCGCGGCGGGCAGCCGTCGACGCCGGGGCCGTCCACGGCGACCGCACGGACCGGAGGCCCTACGTATGACCGCCCCGCCCCTGCCGATGGCCGCCGCCCCGGACCCCACGGTTCCGCCGCCGCCCGCCCCCGTAACGCCCGGAGAGGCCCAAAAGCCCGTCCGGGACCGGTACTTCGACCTGTTGCGGGCCCTCGCCCTCTTCCGGGTCGTCCTCTACCACCTGACCGGCTGGGCCTGGCTGCCCATCGTCTTCCCGTCGATGGGCGTGATGTTCGCCCTGGCCGGGACGCTGATGGCGCGCTCGCTGAAACGGCCCGCCGTCCAGGTGATCCGGGGCCGCGTCCGCCGGCTCCTGCCGCCGCTGTGGCTGCTCGGCGCGATCGGCGTCACCGGCATGGTCGCCCAGGGCTGGGGCCCGAACGCCGATGGACACCCCGGCTGGTGGTGGCAGCACCTGGCGTACTGGGTGCTGCCGCTCAGCGATCCGCCGTACGCGTACGACGTGGCGGGCATCGACGGATTCCTCGGCGAGAGCTGGCCCGAGGAGCTGGCCGGGCCGCTCTGGTACATCCGCGCCTACCTGTGGTTCGTGCTGTTCTCCCCGCTGATCCTGCGCGGTCTGCGCCGGCTGCCCTGGCCGACGCTGCTGGCGCCGCTCGCGCTCTCCGTCGTGATGCGGCTGGAGCTGTTCTCCACCACCGACCGCCTCGACTCCGCGATCACCGACTTCTCCACCTTCGGCGCCTGCTGGGTCCTCGGCATGGCCCACCAGGAGGGTGTGCTCAAGCGGCTGCCCGCCTACGTCGTGCCGTCCATCGCCCCGCTCTTCGCGGGCGCGGGGCTCTGGTGGGCGAGCCACGAGGGCTTCCGCAGCGGCTTCGACCTGGACTCCATCCCGCTCGCCCAGGCCCTGTGGTCCTTCGGCTGTGTGCTGCTCCTGCTGCACTACAGCCCCTCCTGGACCGAGTGGCCGCAGCGGCTGCGGGCCTTCGACCGGCCGATCACCCTGCTCAACTCGCGGGCCGTGACCGTCTATCTCTGGCACAACGTCTGCATCCTGACCGCCGCCACGCTCTACGACCGGCTCTGGTCGGTGGACGCGCTCAGCGAGAACGTGCCGTGGCTGCTGGAGAGCTGGGTGCCCGTTCTGCTGCTCACCTGGGCCCTCATCGCGCTCTGCGTGCTCGCTTTCGGCTGGGCCGAGGACGTCGCCGCCAGGCGCCGGCCGCGGCTCTGGCCGGACGGGCGGCCGTAGCGGTTCATCTCACCGGGCCGGGAACGGCCCGGTGAGAGCAAGGTTGCGCACCGGTCACCTCGCGGCACCACGCCGAAACGCGGGCTCCCTAGCGTCGGGAACAACACCCGGACCCCCTGTGGAGGCGCGTGATGGCAGGCCGTTGGATCGAGACCTGGGAGCCGGAGGACGAGACGTTCTGGCAGGAGAAGGGCGAACGGGTCGCCCGCCGCAACCTCTGGTTCTCCGTGCTCTCCGAGCACATCGGATTCTCCATCTGGACCCTGTGGTCGGTGATGGTCCTGTTCATGGGGCCGGAGTACGGCATCGACCCGGCCGGAAAGTTCTTCCTCATCTCGACCGCCACCCTCGTCGGCGCGCTGGTGCGGGTGCCGTACACCTTCGCCGTCGCCCGGTTCGGCGGCCGCAACTGGACGATCTTCAGCGCGGTGAGCCTGCTCGTCCCGATCCTGGCCGCGTTCTGGGTGATGGAACCGGGCACCTCGTACGGCACGTTCGTGGCGGTCGCGGCGCTCACCGGGATCGGCGGCGGCAACTTCGCCTCGTCGATGACCAACATCAACGCCTTCTTCCCGCTGCGCCAGAAGGGCTGGGCGCTCGGCCTCAACGCGGGCGGCGGCAACATCGGCGTCCCCGTCGTCCAACTCGTCGGCCTGCTGGTCATCGGCACCCTGGGCGCCTCGCACCCCCGGATCGTCCTCGGCGTGTACATCCCGCTGATCGTCCTGGCCGCCGTCTGCGCCGCCCTGTACATGGACAACCTGCGGCCCGTGAAGAACGACACCGGGGCCGCGCTGGAGGCCGTCCGCGACCCGCACACCTGGATCATGTCGGTCCTCTACATCGGCACCTTCGGCTCGTTCATCGGCTACAGCTTCGCCTTCGGCCTGGTGCTCCAGACCCAGTTCGGCCGGACCCCGCTCCAGGCCGCCTCGCTCACCTTCATCGGCCCGCTGCTGGGTTCCCTGATCCGGCCGGTCGGAGGCCGGCTCGCCGACCGGTACGGCGGCGCGCGCATCACCCTGGCCACCTTCGCCGCGATGGCCGCCGCCACCGGCGTCGTCATCCACGCCTCGGGAAGCGCCTCGCTGCCGGTCTTCCTCACCGGCTTCACCGCCCTGTTCGTCCTGACGGGCCTCGGCAACGGATCGACGTACAAGATGATCCCCGGCATCTTCCACACCAAGGCGCTCGCCCGGGGCCTCGGCGGCGAGGCGGCCGCCGCCCACGGACGGCGGCTCTCCGGCGCGGCCATGGGCCTCATCGGGGCCGTCGGCGCCCTCGGCGGCCTGGCGATCAACCTCGCCTTCCGCCAGTCCTTCCAGGCCTCCGGCACCGGCACCGCGGCGTTCTGGTCCTTCCTCGCCTTCTACGGGGTGTGTCTCACGCTCACCTGGGCGGTATACCTTCGCCGCCCCGCACCCGTGCCCGCGCGGGCCCAGCTCGGTTACGCGGAAGTGTAGAAGCGGCACGGTTAGGCGTCGTGCGACGTAACGGCCGGGAAATACGGGGGAACCGAGCCTGTCACGCAGCGTTGGCAGTCTCGGGCCTCCGCACATCGGGTCAGCAGCGGGAACCATCGCGCACCAGCGGGAACACAGGAGCCGGGGAACACGCCATGCAGGACGACGACACAACGCACGGCCCCCTCGCGGGCTTCACCGTGGGGGTGACCGCCGCCCGCCGGGCCGAGGAGCTGGGCACGCTCCTCAAACGCCGCGGGGCCGCCGTCCTGCACGCCCCCGCCCTGCGGATCGTGCAGCTCGCCGACGACAGCGAACTCCTCGCCGCCACCAAGGAGCTGATCGGCCACGCCCCCGACGTGGCCGTCGCCACCACCGCGATCGGCTTCCGCGGCTGGATCGAGGCGGCCGACGGCTGGGGCGTCGGCGACGCCCTACTGGAGACCCTGCGCGGGGTCGAACTCCTCGCCCGGGGCCCCAAGGTCAAGGGCGCCATCCGGGCCGCCGGGCTCACCGAGACCTGGTCGCCCGGGTCCGAATCGATGGCCGAGGTCCTCGACCGGCTCCTCGCCGAAGGCGTCGCGGGCCGCCGGGTCGCCCTCCAGCTGCACGGCGAACCGCTGCCCGGATTCGTCGAGTCCCTGACGGCCGCGGGCGCCGAGGTCGTCGTCGTCCCCGTCTACCGCTGGATGCCGCCGCAGGACATCGCCCCGCTCGACCGGATGCTCGACGTCACGGCCGCCCGGGGCCTGGACGCGATCACCTTCACCAGCGCGCCCGCCGCCGCCTCGTTCCTGGGCCGGGCCGAGACCCGCGGACTGCTCCCGGAGATCCTCGGCGCCCTGCGCGACGACGTGCTGGTCGCCTGCGTCGGACCGGTCACCGCCCTGCCGCTCCAGGGCCGGGGCATCGACACCCTCCAGCCGGAACGCTTCCGGCTCGGCCCCCTCGTCCAGCTGATGTGCGCCCGGCTCCCGGCGGCCGCCCGCATCCTGCCCGTCGCCGGCCACCGCGTCGAGATCCGGGGCCACGCCGTCCTCGTCGACGACGAACTGCGCGCCGTGCCGCCCGCGGGCATGGCCCTGCTGCACGCGCTGGCCCGCCGCCCCGGCTGGGTGGTGGCCCGCGCCGACCTGCTGCGGGCGCTGCCCGGCAGCGGCACCGACGAACACGCGGTGGAGACGGCGATGGCCCGGCTGCGCTCGGCGCTGGGCGTGCCCCGGCTGATCCAGACGGTCGTCAAGCGCGGCTACCGGCTGGCGCTGGACCCGGCGGCGGACACGAAGTACGGGCGCTGAGGGCCCGGGGGGGCCGTACGGAACGCCCGGCCGCCCCGGTTAGCGTGACCGGATGACCGACCGCACCCACCTCCTCGCCCCGGACGTGGCCTTCCGGCCCGCCGAGCTCGCCGACGCGCCCGCCTTCGCCACGGCCCTCACCCGCAACCGCGCGTACATGCGCCGCTGGGAACCCGTACGCCCCGAGACCTTCTACACGGTCGAGGGCCAGGCCGCCCGGCTCACCGCGCTGCTGGCCGACCGGGACGCCGGGCGGGCCATCCCCTGGGTGCTCGCGGACGCCGACGACCGGGTGATCGGCGCCTTCACGCTCTCCGGCATCGAGCGGGGCCCGTTCCGCAACGCCCGCCTCGGCTACTGGGTCGACGAGAGCCACGCCGGACGCGGCCTGGCCACCGCAGCCGTCCGCGCGGTCTGCGAGGCGGCCCGCGACCGGCTGGGCCTGCACCGCGTCGAGGCGGCGACCGTCACCGAGAACGCCGCGTCCCAGCGGGTGCTGTCCAAGGCGGGGTTCGCGCAGGTCGGCACGGCCCCCGGCTATCTGCACATCAACGGAGGCTGGCGCGACCACCATCTGTTCCAGCGGCTTCTGCACGACGACCCGCCGGCCGGCTGACCGCCGCGGCCACCGGAGCTTCCCGCACATGCACATGGCCGTCCAGCGGGTAGTCCGGCGGCAGCGCCGGGATCACCCGCGCCAACCGGTATCCGCACTTCTCCGCCACCCGGCACGAGGCCACATTGTCGAGCTGGTGCAGCAACTCCATCCGGTCCAGGCTCTGTTCGGCGAAGGTCGTGAACGCCCAGTCGGTGAGGGCCGCCAGTGCCCGTGACGCGACGCCCCGGCCGCGCGCCGGAGCCGTCGTCCAATAGCCCATCTCCGCTTGGCCGTTCACCAGATCTAGCTGCTTCATCACGACGTTGCCGAGCAGTTCGTCCTCCCGCCCGCTCTCCGTCACGGCGAAGGCGAAGCGGGTGCCCGCCGCCCACCCCGTACGCTGCTCCTCCAGCCAGTCGGCGGCCCCGTCAGGCCCGGAGACCTGGATGGCCAGCCATCGCCGCATCGCCGGATCCTCGTACGCCCGCAGCACCGATGGAAGATCCTCCTCGCGCCACCGGCGCAGCCGCAGGCCCCCGGCGACGATCACGGGCTCCCGTCGTACGGCTCCATGTCTGCCTCCCCCTCGTGCTTCATGGCTGTCACGGTACGGGGGCGGCGGCGGGGGTTCCGGCCGGGCCCCGACAGGAGCACTCTGGGGATGGTCGTTCCACCGGGTGACCCAAGGCGGTGAGCGGGATCGTGGCAGCGGGCAGGGGTGCGCGGATGTGGCGGTTCGACGCGGGCCGGATCTGCCTCGATCTGGTGGCCACGGAGAGCGCGGGGGGAGTGCCCGGCACCTGCGAACAGCTCGATGAGCCCGGGCACTTGGCCCAGTGGCTGTACGACGCCCGGCTCGTCCCGCCGGGCACCGTGCTGGACGCGCTGGACGACACCTGGGTGGTCCGCTTCCACGAACTACGCTCGGACATCTACCGATTGATGGCTGCTCAGCTCGGCGGGCCTCCAGCCGACGGCGCCCTGGAGCGGGTCAACTCCCTGGCTTCCGGGGCGCCTCCCGGCCCGCGTGCGGTGCGCGGCGCGGACGGCGACCTGGTGCGGGCCCTGAGCGCCGCGCCCGACTGCGCCGGGCTCCTCGCGGTCGTCGCCCGGGACGCGGTGGACCTGCTCACCGACCCGGTCGCCCGGGCGGCCCTGCGCCGCTGCCAGGGCGAGGCCTGCCACCGGCTCTACCTGGACACCTCGCGCGGCGGGCGGCGGCGCTGGTGCTCCGGCGAGGTCTGCGGCAACCGCGAAAGGGTCGCCCGGCACCGGCGCAGAGCATCGGGAACGGCCGACGCGTACGGGCCGGGGGAACCCGGTGCGTGGGGCCCGGCAAAAGAAATTCCGCCCGGCGTTGAGTGAACCGCCCCCCGCCCCCGTATCGATGGTCCAGGAGCTCGTTTCAGAGGTCTCGACCGGGAGGTTCGGGTGCGCAAGGATGCGGCCGTGGCCGATGACCGTCCGCACAGGGCTCGACATCGCAGTGAACCGCCCCCGTCCCCCTCCGGGATACCGGACGAGGAGCTGATGCGGGCGCTGTACCGCGAACACGCCGGGCCGCTGCTCGCGTACGTGCTCCGACTCGTCGCGGGCGACCGCCAGCGGGCCGAGGACGTGGTGCAGGAGACGCTCATCCGTGCCTGGAAGAACGCCGGCCGGCTCAACCGGGCCACCGGCTCCGTCCGACCCTGGCTGGTGACGGTCGCCCGGCGCATCGTCATCGACAACCACCGCAGTCGGCAGGCCCGGCCGCGCGAGGTCGATCCGTCGCCGCTGGAGGTCATTCCCGCGGAGGACGAGATCGACAAGGCGCTGTGGCTGATGACGCTCTCGGACGCGCTCGAAGATTTGACCCCCGCGCACCGGGAAGCATTGGTCGAGACCTACTTCAAGGGACGTACGGTCAATGAGGCCGCCGAAGTGCTCGGCGTCCCCAGCGGGACCGTGCGGTCCCGGGTGTTCTACGCACTGCGTTCGATGAAGCTCGCACTCGAAGAGAGGGGGATCACGGCATGAGCGACCAGCAGTGGCAGCCGTTCGGGCCCCGGCCTCCCGGCCCCCGCACGCCGTCCGGTCCCTCAAGTCCCCCGTATACAGCGGGTCCTGCACACCCCTCAGGGCCCGCGCATCTCTCCGGCGTCCCCGGCCGCCCCGGCACTCCTGGCCACTCCGGCCCCTACGGGCCGGGCCCCGGCCACGGCCCGGAGCCCGCGGGGTCCGAAGGCTCCGAGCACGACGCGGCCGCCGCGTACGTCCTCGGCGTCCTCGACGACGCGCAGGCGAGCGCGTTCGAGGCCCATCTCGCGGGCTGCGCCCGGTGCGGGGCGCATCTCGACGAGTTCGCGGGGATGGAGCCGATGCTCGCGATGCTCTCCGAGGCGCCCGCCGCCGTGCCCGGGGCCCGCCCCGTACCGCATGTGCCCGAGAAGCCCGCGCCCCGGCTGCTCGGCGGACTGATGGACGAGGTCGCGCGCAAACGGCACCGCCGCACCCGGCGCAGCCGGTACTGGATCGCCGCGGCCGCCGCCCTGATCGTCGGCGGCCCGGTCGCCGCGTTCGCGGTCACAGCGGGCGACGACCGCGGCGGCGGATCGGTGGCCGTGGGCGAGCCGCACCCCACCAGCCCGGCCGAGGACTCCTTCTTCGAGCACATGACGGAGAAGGTCTCGGCGACCGACCCCACCACCCGGGTCGGCGCGACCGTCGGCATGGAGGAGAAGGCATGGGGCACCCACACGGTCCTGGAGCTGAAGAACGTCAAGGGACCGCAGAAGTGCAATCTGGTCGCCGTCTCCAAGACCGGTGAGGAGGAGGTCGTCACCTCCTGGTCCGTCCCGCAGTGGGGGTACGGCATCGAGGGCGCGACGAACCCGACGGCCAAGGCCCCGCTGTACGTCCACGGCGGGGCGGCGATGGACCGCGAGGACATCGCCCGCTTCGAGGTGCGGACCTTCGACGGGGAGCGGCTGGTGGAGATCGGGGCCTGAGCGAGTGCGACGCGCGACCTTCCCCTGGTCGGCAGGTGCGCTCGGGCCCCCTTCGCTATAGGGTTGACGGCTGCCCAGTGATGTTGAGAAGGGGGCCCCGGTGGCCGCGCAGGATGCCGCTGTCGAATCGCTGCGGGACCGGGAAATCGGTGTCGAGCAAGAGCATCTCGACCGTGTTTATCACCGCCTCGAGGAGAAGATCCACGAGGCGGAATTCCTCATGAACGACGCCGTCAAGCGCGGCCAGGTCGGTACCCCCGGCGCGCTCGCGGAGCGGGACGCCCAGGTGTTCCGGGCGGGGATCCACCTCAACCGGCTGAACAGCGAGTTCGAGGACTTCCTCTTCGGGAGGATCGATCTGCTGCTCGGCAAGGACGGGGAGCGCGGCCCGGACGGCGCGTACACGTCCGTGGAGCCGGCCGACGACTCCGTACGAGACGACACCACCGCCGATATCGCCGAGACGCTCCACATCGGCCGCATCGGGGTCCTGGACTCCGACTACGCGCCGCTGGTGATCGACTGGCGGGCCCCGGCCGCCGCCCCGTTCTACCGCTCCACCCCGAAGGACCCGGGCCGTGTCGTACGCCGCCGGGTCATCCGCTCCAAGGGCCGCAAGGTCCTCGGGGTCGAGGACGACCTGATGCGCCCGGAGCTGACGGCGTATCTGGACGGCGAGCAGCTGCCGGTGATCGGGGACGGCGCGCTGATGGCGGCGCTCGGCCAGGCCCGCAGCCACACCATGCGGGACATCGTCTCCTCCATCCAGGCCGAACAGGACCTGGTCATCCGGGCCCCCGCCGCCTCCGTCACCGAGGTCACCGGCGGCCCCGGCACCGGCAAGACCGCGGTCGCCCTGCACCGGGCGGCGTATCTGCTCTACCAGGACCGGCGGCGGTACGCGGGCGGCATCCTGGTCGTCTCGCCCACCCCGCTCCTCGTCGCGTACACCGAAGGGGTGCTGCCCTCGCTCGGCGAGGAGGGCCAGGTCGCGATCCGCGCGATCGGCTCGCTCTCCGACGACGCGGCGGGCCTCGAAGGCGCCACCGCATACGACGAACCGGCCGTGGCCCGGATCAAGGGCTCCTCCCGGATGCTCCCCGTGCTGCGCAAGGCGGCCCGGGGCGCGCTGGAGGTCCCGCGGCCGGTGGACGAGGGCGGCCGGCTCGCCTTCGGGGACGAGCCCGCTCGGGCCGGCGCCCCTGCCACCCCCACCAGGCTGCGGGTCGTCGCCTTCGGGGCCCGGGTCGAGCTGGAGGCCGACGAGCTGAGGCGCATCCGGCACAACGTGCTCGGCGGCACCGCCCCGGTCAACCTGCTGCGCCCGCGCGCCCGCAAACTGCTGCTGGACGCCCTGTGGAGCAAGTCCTCCGGACGCGGCCGCTACACCGATCCCCAACTGGTCGCGGAGCTGCGCTCCTCGTTCGACGAGGACGTCTCCACCGAGACCCCGTTCCTGGAGTTCCTCGACGCCTGGTGGCCCGAGCTGACGCCCCGCCGGGTGCTGGCCGCGATGGCCGACGAACGGCGGCTCGGCCGCTGGTCCCGGCGCATCCTCAACCAGGGCGAGGCGCGCCGCCTGGCCCGCTCCCTGAAGCGCCTGGACGCGGACGGCAGCGGTCCGCTCTCCGTCCACGACGTGGCCCTCCTGGACGAGCTCCAGGCGCTGCTGGGCACCCCGGCCCGGCCCAAGCGCCAGCGCGAGGCCGACCCGCTGGACCAGCTCACCGGTCTGGAGGAGCTGATGCCGCAGCGCGAGGAGACCCAGTGGGAGCGGGCCGAGCGGCTCGCGGCGGAGCGCACCGAGTACGCCCACGTCATCGTCGACGAGGCGCAGGACCTCACCCCGATGCAGTGGCGCATGGTCGGCCGCCGGGGCCGGCACGCCACCTGGACGATCGTCGGCGACCCGGCCCAGTCCTCCTGGTCCGATCCGGAGGAGGCGGCCGCGGCCCGGGACGAGGCGCTCGGCTCCCGGCCGCGCCGCCGCTTCACCCTCACCGTCAACTACCGCAACCCGGCGGAGATCGCGGAGCTGGCCGCCAAGGTGCTGGCGCTGGCGATGCCCGGCATGGAGTCCCCGGCCGCGGTCCGCTCGACCGGGGTGGTGCCGCGCTTCGAGCCGGTACGCGACGGGGAGCTGGCCGCCACGGTGCGCGAGGAGGCCGCGCGGCTGCTCGCGGAGGTGGACGGCACGGTCGGCGTGGTCGTCGCGATGAACCGGCGTGCCCAGGCCCGCGAGTGGCTCGCGGAGCTGGGGGAGCGGGTGGTGGCGCTGGGCAGCCTGGAGGCCAAGGGGCTGGAGTACGACGCCACGGTGGTCGTCTCGCCCGCGGAGATCGCGGACGAGTCCCCGGCCGGACTGCGGGTGCTGTACGTGGCGCTGACCCGGGCGACGCAGCAGCTCACGGTGGTCTCGGGGGAGCGGGACATGCCGGACGAGGACGGGGTGCCGGACCTGCTCAGGGACTGACACGGAAGGGTTTTGCGAGTCAACCCGGCGCACGGGAATCACTTTTCCGGGGTCTTTGTTACCGTGGTACTGGCACCGGCTCGATCCAAGCCCCCGGGCCCAACCTTCGTCGCTTCGAGCGACCACTTGCCGCGAGGCGAGCATGGCGGGTCGGTGCCACCTAAGCCCAGAAGACAGACCCGCGTCACCTCCCGGT